>JAXDLS010000243.1:0-5092 GCA_034666485.1 Chloroflexota bacterium | reverse complement strand
GCGCTGATCGACCGGTACGGTGCCGACGCGGTCAAGACGGTGATGACCCGGGTGCTGGACGCCGGTGAGCAGACCTTCGTGGAGCGGTTGCGGCAGATCCCCGACGGGGAGTGGTCGCACCGGATCTTCGCCGAGGGCAAGGGACTCGGGGACGACGGGGTCTACGCCTACCAGCTGACGGTGCGCAAGGAGGACGGCCGGCTGTACGTCGACAACGCGGGCACCGATCCGCAGGCCGGTTCGATCAACGTCGCGTACTCGGGCCTGCTCGGCGCATTCCTGTGCGCACTCACCGCGTCGATGACCGCCGACCTCGGCGGCGCCTACGGTGGCGTCTACCGGCGGGTCACCGTCAACCCGGTGCCGGGCACGCTGTCCTGCGCGGACTTCCCGGCCGCCGTCAGCCCCGCCGGGGCGTACACGATGGAGACGCTGATCAGCCTCTCCGGGTCAGTCATCGCGAAGATGCTGTCCTGCGCCTCCCCGGAGCTGCAGCGGCTCGCGATCGGACCGGCCAACCCCGCCTTCTACGCGACGATCACCGGCGGTGTGCAGGACGGGCGGCCCTTCATCGCACCGAACGTCGACTACATGATCGGCGGGCTGAGCGCCACCCCGCACAGCGACGGCGTGGACTTCGGCGGCCACTTCTGGATCCCGGAGGGCACCGCGGGCAACATCGAGGAACTGGAGCTGCTGTGGCCGATGCTGTTCCTGTACCGGCGCGCGATGCCGGTGCGGGCCGACGGTGCGGGCCGATACCGCGGCGGGCGCGGCTTCGTGGAAGCCAGCATCCCCTGGTCGGTACCGGGCCTTGCCGCCGCGCTGTACATCGACGAGTCCTTCCCCCGCCTGGTGGGACCGTTCGGCGGCAATCCGGGCACCGTGGGCCGTTTCCGCCTCAAGCACGGCAGCGACGTGCTCGACCGCCTCGGCCGCGGCGAGGTGCCGCAGGACTTCGACGCGCTGACCGGCGAGCTCGAACCGGTGCAGGCCAAGGGGCCGATGCTGATGGTCGGTGCGGCGGACGTGTGGGAGTGGACCGGTGCCAACGGCGCTGGCTACGGGGATCCGCTCACCCGCGATCCCGCCGCGGTGCTGCGCACCATGCGGGCCGGCAGCCTGGACCCGGCGACCGCACGCCGGGTCTACGGCGTGGTGCTGACCTCCGACGGTGACGCCGTGGACGAGTCGGCGACCGATGCGGCACGGACGGCGGCGCTGGCCGAACGGCTGGAGGCGGCGACCGCGCCCGGTGGGGAGGTGTCGACCGTGGCGCCGGGCACGCCCATCCGGCCGGTCGGTGGCGAGCTCGGCGTGGTGGAGCGCGACGGCGTGCCCGAGTCCTTCGTGTCGGTGACCGGTCGCGCCCTGTTGGGGCCGGTCACCGGGAACTTCAAGGAGCACTGCGCCGTGCTCGAGAGGCCGACGAGCGAGGTCGGCCCCGAGTACGTCTCCCCGGCGGGCCGGGCCGGTGAGCGGATGCGCTACCGCGAGTTCCTGTGCCCGGTCACCGGGCTGCGGATCGACTCGGAGATCGTGCGCCCGGGCGAGGACATGCTGCACGGTGTGCGGCTGGCGGTGGCGCGATGAGCCACGCGGGTCTGCCCTGACCCTGGCTCGAGCTCAGACGGCCGAGGAGGATGCCGATGCGCATGGCTAGAGCCAGACGTCGCGCACCGCCTCGCAGAGGAGACCGGCGGCGAGCAGGACGATCCCCACGCCGAGCTGCTGGCTGTTGTCGTAGGCGAGGGCCAGGGCGATCAGCGCGATGCCGAGGACGATCGGCGCGACGATGAGGATGGTGATGCCGCCCAGACCGAGCACCACCCCGGTGAGGCCGGCCAGCTCGCCGCGGTGGAGGCGCCGCAGCGAGGCTCCCGCACGCAGGGCGGCGATCCCGAGACAGATCACCGGCAGCAGCGGCCACGCAGACATCTCCCGCCCTCCTCCGTACCGGCGGCGGGGCCCAGTGTACGCGCGCCGGGACCGCGCATCCAGGGTCTCCGCCACCTCGCCAGTGCGCGGAGGCGGTGCCCGATGGGAGAATCCCAGGACCCCGGACCACCGCCGCCCCGAGGGAAGGGGGCGCGGCGGCGTCCCATCCCCAGGAGCGAGTGCACACATGGTCAACCGAGTCACCCGCGGCGTGTGCGCCGCGGTCGTCACCGCCGGTCTCGTGCTCTCGGGGGCAGCCGGTCTCCGAGCGGCGATCCTCACCGACCCGGCGCCGCCGGCGCAGGAGGTGACCGCCAACGTGCTGCCGGGCCTCGACCGGCTGGCGCCGCGGGGGCTGCCCTCGCCGCTGACCGAGCTGCACATCGGCATCGGCCTCGCCGCCTCCGACCCCGCCGGCCAGCTCGCCCTCTACGACCGGCTCTACGACCCCGCCAGCCCCCTCTACCACCGGTTCCTCACCCCCGCCGAGGTGGCGGCGCGCTTCGGCGTCCCGGAGCCGCGCTTCCGGGCGGTCACCGGCTGGCTGGAGGGCGGCGGGCTGCGGATCTCCCACGTCGACTCCGCCCGCACCTACGTGCAGGCGGTGGGCTCGGTGTCCCAGCTCGACCACCTCCTCGCCACCACGCTGCGGAGCTATCGCGCCGGCGGGGTCGACTTCATCGCCAACGACCGCCGGCCGTCGGTGCCCCCGGGCCTGGGCATCGTCTCGGTGGTCGGGCTCAACACCCTGCAGAGGTTCTCGGTGCCCGCGCGGGTGCACCCCGCGCCCGGGGTCGGTGGGATCTACACCGACAGCTACACCCCCCAGGCGCTGTGGTCGCTCTACGACCAGCCCGCCGACAACCTCGGCCAGGGGCAGACGATGGCGATCATCGGCGCCGGCTCCAGCGACTCGGTGGTCGGCGACCTCCGCCGCTTCGAGGACCTCAACCACCTGCCCCACGTCCCGGTGACGGTCAAGCACGCCGGCGCCGGCCCCTTCAAGGACAACACCGGCGCGGTGGAGTGGGACCTCGACGCCCAGGCGAGCACCGGCATGGCACCGCTGGCCAAGCGGGAGGACCTCTACTTCGGCTCCACCCTCGCCGACGCCGACGTCCTCGCCGCGTTCTCGCTCTGGGCCAGCGATCCCGACGCGCCGCGCCAGGCCGACGCGTCCTTCGGCGAGTGCGAGACCAACCCGCTCAACCCGGTGACGGGGAACCCGGTGGCCAACCCGTTCGGCAACTTCGGTCAGGGGCTGGGCAACAACCTCGAGCCGGTGGCCGACCAGACCCTGCGCCAGGCCACCCTGGAGGGGCGCAGCCTCTTCGCCTCCTCCGGCGACACCGGCTCCTCCTGCCCGATCGCGGTGCTGCCCATCGTGGGCGCCGGCAACGGCGTGGCCAACCAGGCCGTCCCCCTGCAGGGCTATCCGGCGGCCAGCAAGTACGCCGTCGCGGTCGGCGGCACCGTCCTCTACGCCTCGGCGGGCACCGCGCCGGCGCAACGCGCCGTGGAGTACGCGTGGACCTTCAGCGGCGGCGGCTCCTCGCTGTTCATCGACGAGCCTGCGTACCAGCGGGGCGTCGCCGCCGTGAACCATCCGTGCCCGCTCGACCCCACCGGCAGGCCCTACCCGCCGGCGACGCTCTGCCGGGGCGTCCCCGACGTGGCCGCGATCTCCGGCGACCTGACGGGGAACGGCTACACCATCGTCAGCAACATGAAGATCAGCCCCGGAGGCGGCACCAGCCTCAGCGCGCCGCTGTGGGTGGGGATGTGGACGCGCATCCAGGCGGCCGCCGCCGACCAGGCGCACGGTCTCGGCTTCGCCAACCCCACCCTGTACCGGGTGGGCACCGGCGCGCACTACGCCGAGGACTTCCACGACATCACCGTGGGCGGCAACGGCGTGTATGCGGCCACCCCGGGCTGGGACTACGTCAGCGGCTTCGGCAGCCCCAGCCTCACCCACCTCATGCACGACATCGACGGCCGCACCGCTCCGGTGGTGAACACCGTCCCCGCGCCGGTGCCGGCACCGCCGCTGGCGAACCCCTGCGACGCGGTCTGGACCAGCCTCCCGGGCAACGCCCCCGACCCGTTCACCACCGACCAGGACCCGCAGCTCGACCTGCTCCGCGGCGACCTGAGCCTCAGCCCCGACGGCAGGACGCTGCGCGCGGCGCTCACCGTCACCAGGCTCGACGGCTCGGTGCCGCCGGCGGCCGTGGCGGTGAACTGGACCATGTACTGGACGTACGGCGGGGTGACCTACCTCGCCCACGCCCGGCTCGACCGGCTCGGCGCGGTCACCTTCGCCGACGGGGTGTCGAACGCCAAGGGCGCGGGCGACGTCCACACCGACGACACCGGAAGCCTGACCACGGGCTCGCCCGGACGCGTCGAGATCGACGTCCCGCTCAGCCACGTGGGGGCCCCGCCCCTCGGAGCCCGGCTCACCTACCCGCTCGGTGACGCCGGGTTCGAGGCCGGCGTGCTGCCCTCCGCCGTGGACGTCGGCGGCACCCAGCTCGACGCCCAGCTCGTCCCCTGCGGACCGGCCGTCCCGGGCAGGGCGGTGGGCGCCCCGGCGCCGCCGCTGCCCCTGCCGGTGGTGGGCCGAGGGACGCCGGCCGGCACCGCGCCCGCGGCCGGCGCGGCACCTCGTGCGCCCGGCTCCCCGCCGCCGCCGCTCCCGCTGCCGTCGCTGCCGCGGCCGGTGGTCGGGGTGCGCTCGCCGACCGGCTCGCTGCTGGGGATCGCCCTCCCCGGCCCCTGATGTGGGCCGGGTCAGCCGGCTCCGGCGGCGACCTCGGCCCAGCGGCGCTGCGCGCCCTCGTTCCAGCTCTCGTGACGGGATTGGAAGAGGGTGGCGGCGCGGGCTCCGCTCCAGCCGGGGGGGAGCAGGTCCTGGGGCAGCCGCGGATCGAGGAAGGGGAATCGGCGCCACTCGTGGACCAGCCGGGTCTGGGCGAGGAGCACGGCGTCGCCGGGCTCGGGCGCCTGGCCGCCGAACTCCTGGATGAAGCCCTCGTAGTGGGCGCTGATCTCCTCGACGTCCCAGGCCTGGGCCACCAGGGCGCGCTGCTCGCCGATGCCGCCGAAGCGGGCCCGGAAGGACATCGCCGCCGCCCGCAGCCCGAGCTCG
>JAXDLS010000242.1:0-4028 GCA_034666485.1 Chloroflexota bacterium | reverse complement strand
GCGCAGAAGGCGCGGAGCTGGGTGAGCGTGATGTTCAGGTCGGCGACCCCCCGGCGGTGCCTTCGCCAAACCATCATTATCCCGCGCCACCGGAGACTCTGTGCAGGCGTTCGGGGGAACGGCCGCCCCAGTCCCCGCATTCGCCAGTATCGCCGTCCGCACGCCTGTGGTACACCCGCGGCGTGAGGCCCCACACGTGATCGACGCCCGTCCGAACGCCCGGCCGGCGGCGGCACGGTCTGCGGGGATCGCCGGGACAGGCTCGCACCTGACCTGGGCGCTGGTGTGGTGGCGCTGGCTGGCCTGCGCGGTGGCCGCGGTGGTGTGGAGCGTCCGCGGCTCCGGGCACGACGGGGGTCGGGGGATGGCGCTGATCGGCGCCGCCGTGCTCGCCACCGCGGTGGTCACCGCCGCCGGCCGGCGCGGCTGGGAGGCGGTCCGCCGCCATCCGGCTCTGCTCGTGCCCGACCTGCTCCTCGCCGCCCTGCTGATCGCCCTCGGCGGGGTCGACACGTTCCTCCTCTACGCCCTCGCGCCGGTGCTCGCCGGCGCCATCCTGCTGCCCCGGCGCCTCGGGCTGGCCGCCTCCCCGGCGACCCTGCTGGTCGCCTGCTCCGTCCTGACCCTCGCGGGCCTGCACCCGCCCGGGGGCACCGAGCCGGGAGCGCTCACCGGGGCGGTCGCCGCCGGCGCGGTGCTCGCCTGCCTGGTCCTCGCCGAGGCGGTCCGCGCCGCCGACCGAGCCGCGGAGGACGCCGCCTGCGAGGCGGCGCTGCGCGGCTCGCTGGAGCGCAAGAACCTCGAGCTGCTGCAGCGCAATCGCGAGCTGCAGGCGTTCGAGGAGATCGCCTCCACGATGCAGACGACCATGGACGTCACCGAGGTGCAGGAGCGGGTGGTGGTCGGCGTCACCGAGCTGCTCGGCTACCCGCGCGCCGTGCTCGGGCTCTGCGACCCCAACGAGTCGCGGATGACCGGCTGGCTCGCCGCCACCGGCGGCCGCCGCGGACCCGGCGTCGGGCACCTCTTCGACCTCGACCTGGGCGCCCGGGAGGGGGTGCTGACGCGCGCACTCGAGCAGCGCGCACCGAGCATGGTGGGCACCGCGGACGCCGAGTCCGACGCCGACCGGAGGCTGCTGGACCTCTTCGGTCCCGAGCCCCGGTCCATCGTGGTGGTCCCGGTGCGCTGCCGCGGGCACCTGGTCGGCGGCCTGCTGGTGCAGGCGCCCGCCGACGGCGCCGCCCTCGACGCCGAGACCGCCGCGATCCTGGAGCGGCTCGCCACCCAGGCCGGGCTCGCCCTCTCCAACGTGCGCCTCTGCGTGGAGCGGACCCAGAAGCTCACCCAGGAGCAGGAGCGGATGCGCATCGCCTCGGACATGCACGACGGCATCGCCCAGGCGCTCTTCGGCATCGTCTACCAGCTCGACGGCTGCGCCCGGCAGGCGGGGTCGGGGTCGCCGATGCGCCGCCAGCTCGAGGAGCTCGGGCAGGTCGCCCAGGACGCCCTCGAGGAGGTGCGCCATGCCATCTTCGACATCTGGCCGGCGCACCTCACCGAGAGCGAGCTGCTCAGCGAGCTGGGCAGCTCGGTGCAGTCGCTGGCGCCCGGGCTGAGCCTCCGCACGGCGGTGCCGCCCGGCTTCGGCGGCCTCGACATCGAGCTCCGCAAGGCGATCTTCCGCATCGCCCAGGAGGCGGTCACCAACACCGCCAGGCATGCCGGCGCGCGCCACGTGCGGGTGCAGGTGGGGATCGCCGTCGAGGAGGCGAGCGTCGAGATCACCGACGACGGTGTCGGCGTCCCCGAGGTGGACGGCCGCCTGCCCGAGGGCGGCTTCGGCCTGCGCGGCATGGCGGAGCGGGCGCGCGCCGCCGGCGGCACCCTGACCGTGGAGCGGCTCGCCGAGGGCGGTACCCGAGTGCTCGCCCGGCTGCCCCGGCTGAGCTGCCGTGTCGACTGACCCCGCCGGACCCGCACCGGCGCGGCCGCGGCTGCGCGTCGTCCTCGCCGACGACCACGACGTGGTGCGCCGCGGGCTCGCCATGGTGCTCGAGGCGGAGGCCGAGTTCCAGGTCATCGGCGAGGCGCGCAACGGCCAGGAGGCGATCGAGGCGGCGGTGCGGCTGCGCCCCGACCTGGTCCTGCTCGACGTCAAGATGCCGGTCCTGGACGGCGTCCAGGCGGCCAGGCTGATCAAGCAGGAGGCGCCCGAGGTGCGCATCCTCATGCTCACCGGGATCACCGCCTCGCCGGCGACGCTGGCGATGTTCCAGGGCGCCGCCGACGGCTACATCCTCAAGGACGCCACCCCGGCCGAGCTGCTCGACGCGGTGCGCACCGTGGCCGCGGGCAAGCCGTACCTCCAGGGCTCGATCATCCGCCGCCTCTTCGGCGCCGTCCCCCTGGAGACCGAGCAGAGCGAGGAGACGATCATCGCCACCCCGCTCACGCCGCGGGAGGTCGACATCCTCCGGCTGATGGCCACCAGCCACACCAACCGCGAGATCGCCACCCAGCTCTTCGTCAGCGAGGAGACGGTGCGCACCCACGTCAAGCACATCCTCCGCAAGCTGGCCCAGCCCGACCGCACCCAGGCGGTGATCGCCGCCGTCCGCGCCGGCCTGCTCGATATCGGATGACTCGTGTCCCGCGTCCTTCGTCGGCCGGGTCGGCCGGCACGCGCGGGTTCCGGGGCGCCTCGCTCGTGACCGGTGCGTCCTTGTCGGCCGGGTCGGCCGGCACGCGCGGGTTCCGGCTCCTGGTCGGGGCGCGGAGGCCTTCGGCCGTCCGCCGCGCCCCGAGTCATCGGCCGCCACGTGGGCGGACGGGTTCGGCTTCGCTCTGCGGGGGCGGCCTTCAGATTTCGCCTCCACCCGCGCGTGCCGTCCGCCCCTCCCGTCCGCCGCAGATCACGGCTCGCGGTAGGCCGAGACGGCTCTCAGCACCCGGCGGGTGGATGAACGCTCTCAGCACACAGGAGCCGGGGTCGACGGCGTGTCACTCTCCGCGTCCAGGTTGAGCGACTCAGAGGACGGAGCAGCCCGGACTACAGGCTCTCGACCTTCTCGACCAGCCAGGCGCCGCTGCTGTGGGTGAGGGTCAGCCGCAGCCGGGTCCGGTCGACGTGCGGCTGGGCGGAGGTGGTGCTGCGGCCGGTCTGGTCGGCGAAGACGACCACGGTGGCGCGGTCGGCGGAGGCGTCGGCGACGCCGGTGGCGTCGACCCTGCCGGTGGAGACCACCTGGTACTTCGTGATCAGCGCCTTGAGGTCCTTGCTGGTCTTGCTGAAGTTCGCCTTGAAGGTGCCGGTGGCGTGGTCGACGACCACGCCGAAGTCCTTGTCGACATGGTGGTAGTCGTAGGTGAGCAGCTCGGTCGCGAAGCTGCTGGCGGCGGCGGTCGCGCCGCTGCGCGCGCTGCTCACCGCGTCGGCGTTGTGGAGGCGGATGGTGGTGAAGAGGAGGGCGGCGAGGAGCAGCACCACCCCCGCGCCGCTGGCGACGAGGCCGGCCAGCAGCCCTCCGCTCAGCGCCTTGCGGCTCGGTGGCGGAGGCGCGGCCGCCGTGGGCGGTGTGGCCGGCGTGGCCGGCGTGGCCGGCGGCGTCCAGCCGGGTGGGGTGACCGGCGCCGCGGTCTCCGCGTCGACGTCGAAGCTCATGGGGCAGGGACCTCCTCGGGACGGGGTGGGGCATCGCGCGGCCGACCAGCCTACCGGCTCGGCGGTGGGAGCAGCAGCCCCGGGCTCGCGCCGCGGCTACCTCAGCTCGTCCATGAGGCGGTCGAAGGCGTCCCGGCCGATGCGCAGCTCGGACTCGCCGAGGTCGCGCAGGGGACGCTCGGCGAGCCGCTCGCGGGTGGCGAAGTCCTGGGCGTGCTCGTCGACGTAGAGCAGGCCGGTGAGCAGCTGTCCGCGGTCGCGGCTCTCCTCGAGCAGGCGGATGGCACCCAGCCGGTCGGTGGGGTCGTGGTCCTCGGAGAGCTTGCTGAGCACCAGCGTGGAGCCGTCGTAGAGCGCCACCTCC
>JAXDLS010000241.1:0-2765 GCA_034666485.1 Chloroflexota bacterium | reverse complement strand
TTATCTGGGCAAGGAGACGGTCCAGAACATCATGGCCTTCCGCTTCTCCAACCGGCTGTGGGAGCCGCTGTGGAGCGAGCAGCACATCGACCACGTGCAGATCACCGTCGCCGAGGCGATCGGAGTCGAGGGGCGCGGCGCCTACTACGAGGAGTCGGGTGCGCTCCGCGACATCGTCCAGAACCACATCATGCAGCTGGTGGCGCTGGTGGGGATGGAGGCGCCCGCAAACTTCCAGCCCGAGACGGTGCGCGACGAGAAGGTGAAGCTGCTCCGCGCCATCCGCCCCATCCATCCCGACGACGTGCTGGAGATGACCGTGCGCGGTCAGTACGGCCCCGGCTGGGTCGACGGCGAGCACGTGCCCGGATATCGCGAGGAGCCCGGGGTCTCCCCCACCTCCCTGCGCGAGACCTTCGTCGCCATCAAGCTCGACTTCGACAACTGGCGCTGGGCCGGCACGCCCTTCTACCTGCGCACCGGCAAGCGCCTGCCCCGGCGGGCCACCGAGATCGCCATCCAGTTCGGTCATGTCCCCCACTCGCCCTTCCGCGGCCAGGTCCCCACCCCGTCGAGCACGCCGGCACCGGGCTCGATCGAGCCCAACCTGCTGGTGGTGCGCATCCAGCCCGACGAGGGCATCACCCTGCGCTTCAACGCCAAGGTGCCGGGCCAGGCGATGCGCATCCGCACGGTGAACATGGACTTCCTGTACGGCAGCTCGTTCCTCACCCAGTCGCCGGAGGCGTACGAGCGCCTGCTCCTCGACTCCATGCTCGGCGACGCCACCCTCTTCGCCCGCGAGGACGAGGTCGAGGAGGCCTGGCGGCTGTGCACCGCCATCCTCGACGGCTGGCGCGCCCACCCGCCCCGAGTCGACGAGTTCCCCAACTACGAGGCGGGCACCTGGGGACCGCAGGCGGCGCACGACCTGCTCGCCCGCGACGGCCGTGCCTGGCGGCGGCCGTAGGCGGTGGTGGCCACCGGCGGCGGCCTGCTCCGTGCCCAGCACGTCAGCGGCCTCCACGCGGTCACCCGCGAGCTCGCCGAGATGCGCGCCGCGCTGCTCCGCGCCGGCGAGGAGGCCCGCGGCGTCCGGCTCTCGGTGCTCACCCTGGTGGTCGCCTGCGCCGACCGCGAGAGCGCGGAGCAGGCCGCCCAGGTGGTGGAGCGGACCGCCGCAAGCCATCCCACGCGGGCGATCGTGGTGGTCGCCGACCCGGCGTCCGAGCCGCGCATCGAGGCCGACCTGAGCCTGAGCTGCTCGGCCACCCGCGGCGAGCAGATCTGCGTCGAGCTGGTGCGGCTGGAGGTGGGCGGTGAGAGCGCACTGCACCTCCGCAGCGTGGTCAGCCCGCTGCTGCTGCCCGACGTCCCCGTCCACCTCTGGCTGGCGGGCTCGCCGCCGCTCGCCCAGGCGCTGAGGCCTGACACCCTCGAGCTCTGCGAGCGGCTGGTGCTCGACAGCGACGCCTATCCCGACCCCGGGGCCACCCTGGCGACCCTGGCGCGGGCGGTGCAGCGCATCCGGTCCCTCCCCGCCGTCGGCGACCTCGCCTGGAGCCGGATCCGCCCCTGGCGCGAGCTGGTCGGCCGGGCGTTCGACACCCCCGAGCTGCGCGGCTTCGCCCTGGGGATCGAGGAGGTGGAGGTGCGCTGCGCCAGTGCGCCGCCGAGCGCCGAGGCGCGGCTGTTCGCGGGCTGGATCAGCTCGCGGCTCCGGCGCGCGGGATCGCGGGTCCCCGCGGTGACCCACCTCCCCGGCTACGGCAGCGGCGGAGAGCTGCTGGGGGTGACGATCCGCGCCCGGCGCCGCGACCGGGTCGCCCGGGTGGAGATCGGCGGCGAGGGCGAGCGCCGCACCACCTCGATCGCCGTCGAGGGCGGGATGCGCAGCATCTCCTCCACCTGGACGGTCGGGGTCGAGCGGCCCGGCCTGGTCGAGCTGGTGGGCACCCAGATCGAGGAGCAGGGCGGCGACCCCCTCTACATCGCGGCCCTGCTCGCCGCAACGGCGGACCCTGCATGACCCCGCCGCTGCCCGGCGCCGTCGAGGTCGGCCCCGACGCCGCCGCGCTCGCCGCGCGCGCCGCCGATTGGGTGGTGGAGACGGAGGCCGCGGCGGTCGCGAGCCGGGGCGCGTTCACGATCGCCCTCGCCGGCGGCAGCACGCCCATGGCCCTCTACCAGCGGCTGGCGAGCGCCCCCCACCGCAACCGTCTCGACTGGTCGCGCTGGCACGTGTACTTCGGCGACGAGCGGGCCTGCCCGCCCGACCACCCCGAGAGCAACTTCCGGCTCGCCCGCGAGACCCTGCTCGGCCACGTGCCCATCCCTCCCGCCCAGGTGCATCGCATGGAGGCGGAGCGCCCCGACCTCGACGCCGCCGCCGCCGAGTACTCCGTGCTGCTCGAGTCCACCCTGCCCACCGGTCCCGCGGGTGCGCCACGCCTCGACTGCATCCTCCTCGGCATCGGCACCGACGGGCACACCGCCTCGCTCTTCCCCGGCACGCCCGCCCTCGACGTGGTCGACGCCTGGGCGACGCGGGGGCTGGCCACCTACGAGCCCTACGACCGCATCACCGTGACCTTCCCGCTGATCAACGGCGGCGCCACCGTGGCCTTCCTCGTCAGCGGCGAGTCCAAGCGGGCCGCGCTCGCCGGCGTGGTCGCCGGCACCGTGCCCGCCGCCCGGGTGCGCCCCACCCACGGCGAGCTGCGCTGGTTCCTCGACCGGGCCGCCGCCGGCGCGGACGGGTGAGC
>JAXDLS010000240.1:0-4383 GCA_034666485.1 Chloroflexota bacterium | reverse complement strand
CGCCGGGGTGGTCGCCGGCACCGTGCCCGCCGCCCGGGTGCGCCCCACCCACGGCGAACTGCGCTGGTTCCTCGACAGGGCCGCCGCCGGCGCGGACGGGTGAGCGCCGCAGGGCAGCCGCTGACGCCGGAGGCGGCGACAAACGGTGGCGACGCACTCCCCCGGCGGCTCCCCACCCGCCCCCGCGCCTCACGGCTCTGGGACGGACACCTCAGCGCCGAGTGCTCCCTGCAGGGTGGTGGCGCACCCGCGTGCCCGGCCTGCCTCACCACGGCGCTACGCCAGCTACGCCGGGATTGAGGCCTCTCCGGTCCCGCCGGCGCAGCCCGCGCAGAGGCCGTAGAAGTCGAGGCGGTGGGTGCTCACCATGAAGTCGGAGCGCGCCGTGACCGCCTCGTGCAGGCGGTCGAGGATGGCGGTGTACTCGTGGGCGTCGGCGATGTCGCCGCAGCGCTGGCAGACCAGGTTGACGTGGGGGGTGGTGACCCGGTCGAAGCGGGTGCCGGTGGTGAAGGGCAGCTCCGCGACCACGCCCGCGCGCGCCAGCGTGTGCAGGGTGTTGTAGACCGTGGCCAGGCTCATCGTGGGGAAGGCGGGGCGCACCGCCGCGTAGATGTCGTGCACCGTGGGATGCCCGTCGCGGGTCACCAGCGCGTCCACGATGGCGAGACGCTGAGGCGTGAGCTTCAGGCCCTGCTGCCGCAACGCGGCGAGGATCGGGTCGCGAGCGGCGTTCATCTTCCCCGTCCGTCGGTTTGGGCGATTATGCATCGACCCGCCGTGAGAACCGCCTCCGAACCGCACCGGCCTACTTGGAGCGTTTTTCACCGTGTAACGATTCGTACCGCCGGCGTATCGTCGTTCTCCTGCGACCACCCGCACGATGTGGAGGATCAGAACGTGGGAAGCGTTGCTCAGGAGATGGTGACCAAGGCCGGTCTCGACCTCGATGTGCTCGTCGACAAGCTGGTGCGCGCCGCCGCGGCCGAGTTCACGACCTTCTACTACTACACGGTACTCCGGGTGAACTCGATCGGCATGGAGGGCGAGGGCCTCAAGGAGATCATCGAGGACGCCCGCATCGAGGACCGCAACCACTTCGAGGCGCTGGTGCCCCGCATCTACGAGCTCGGCGGCCAGATTCCCCGGGACATCCGCGCGTTCGCCGACGTCGCCGGCTGCCCGGACGCCTACCTTCCGGACAGCATGGCCGGCAACGAGTCCGTGTCCAGCCTGCCCGGCAGCCTGAAGACGGACATGGGCGAGTATCCACAGCTGTCGCCCGGCGGCAACAGCGGCAGGCCCACCGGCGCTTCCAACCAGATCCACGACCTGCTGCGGGTGCTGGTCGAGGCGGAGCGCTGCGCCATCCGCACCTACACCGACATCTGCGACTACACCTTCGGCAAGGACCACCGCACCTACGCGCTCGCGCTCGCCATCCTGCACGAGGAGATCGAGCACGAGTCGTGGTTCAGCGAGTTCCTCGGCGAGGGGCCGAGCGGCCACTTCCGGCGTGCGACCCCGGGCGACTCGCCCTTCGTGCGCGGCTTCATGAGCTCGGACCTCGGCCGGTAGGGCCGGGGTCTCCGCCGCGGCCACGGCCGGCGTGCCCCGGGCGCGCCGGCCGTGGTGCGCAGGGAAGGGAATGCCCGCATGACCCCCCGAACGGGCTTCGCCCGCGCTCTCCCCTCCGCCGAGGTGGACCACCGCGTCCGCCGCGCGGTGGTCGAGGGCATCCCGGTGCTGCTCGCCCGCCTCAGCGACGGGCAGGCGGTGGCCTTCGGCACGACCTGTCCCCACGAGGGCAACCCCCTCGACGAGGCGCGGATCTGGTGCGACGAGCTCGACTGCCCATACCACCACTACACCTACGACCTGCGCACCGGCCACAACGGCTACCCGGCGCGGGTCTCCCCGCCCACAAGCGCGCCGAGCTGCGCGACCTCGTCCTCCACGAGGTGGACGAGCACGACGGCTACATCTGGGTCGGGCCGCGCCGCCGCGCCCCCGCGTGAGGCCGAGAGCCGCCCCGCCTCCACCTGGACAGCGGCGAGCGGCGCCGGCTCCATGCCACCGTGCACGGCCGGGTGCGCGGCACCGGGTTCCGCGCCTACTGTGTGCGCCACGCCCGGCTGCTCGGCCTCAGCGGCGAGGTGCGGCATGCCGGCGGGCCGGCGTGGAGGTGGTCGCCGAGGGCGACGCCGCCGCCCTGGACGCCTTCGTCGACAGCCTGCGGCGGGGGCAACCGGATCAGCGAGGTGCGCGACGTGGATCTGCGGTGGAGCGCTCCGCGGGGGAACGCCACCGGCCTCGTGGCCGGCGGCTGACCATGGCCGGCCTCCGCGACAGCCGCACCGAGGCGGCCCTGCGCACCGCCTTCGCCCGCGAGGCGGCCGCCAACCGGCGGCTGCTGCACTTCGCCCGGCGCGCCGACATCGAGGGATGGTCGGAGGCCGCGGCGGTGCTCCGCGGGCTCGCCGAGGGTTCGACCGGGCACGCCCTGGGCCTGCTCGAGCTTCTCGAGGAGACCGGCGACCCGGTGAGCGGCGCGCCCATGGGGAGCACGGACGAGAACCTCCGCAACGTCCTCGGCACCGAGACCTACGAGCACGCCGAGATGTTCCCCCGCTACGCCCGGATCGCCCGTGAGGAGGGCCTCGCCGAGGTGGCCGGGTGGTTCGACCTGCTCGCCGCGGCGGAGGGCGGCCACGCGCGGGCGCTGCGCCGGCAGCTGCCTCCGAGCGGTCCCGGCGGCGACTGAGCGGCAGTCCCGCCGCGCTCGACTGCAACACCGGGCCGGGTCCGCTGTCTTTCTCTGTAGGGACGCGCGGCCGCCACCCCCCTGAGACGGCACTTTCCTCGACGGCGCCCGACCGGGCTGCAATGGTTGAGGCGCCTCGGAAACCCCTCCGCAAGAGGTGGAGGGACGAGCCGTCTTCAGCGCCGCGCGTCCCCCGCCGACCTTCGGCCCCGGACATGACATTGTCGCCTATGACCGGTCGAAGTACTCCTGGGAGCCGATGAAGGCGGCCATGACGTTCTCGTCGTGCACGCCGCGCTGCATCGTGTCGACCCAGTAGTTGACGTCGTCGATGGAGCCGGGACCGCGGTTCAGGAAGGTGGAGTAGTAGCCGAGCACCTTCTGGGTCAGCTGCTCGGTGGAGCCGGTGAACGCGTGGGCCACCTGGCTGCGGCTCCAGCCGTTCTGCAGGGCGTCCAGCCAGTTGGCCTTTCCGTCGGGGTCGGCGGAGGCGGAGCGGTGGAGCACCACGTCGTAGAGCCCGTCGACCCAGCCGCTGTCGGTGCCGTGGTGGCCCGCGTAGAACTCGTCGGAGGAGATGAAAAGCGCGGCGAGCTGCTCGTCGGTGGTGCCGCCGTTCTGCAGCTGGCGCACCCAGTAGCCGACGCCGCCGGCATCGCCGGAGCGGCCGAGGTAGGTCTGGTAGGTGCTGTTCACCACGTTGGTGAGGTACTCGCTGGTGGTGGTGAAGGTGAGCGCGAGCTGGCCGCGCGAGCCGCCGGAGGTGACCAGGTTGCCGAAGTACTCGACGCCGGCGTCCTCACCCCTGCGGTGGAGCACGTCGGTGTAGGCACGGTAGATGAAGCGGCTGAGCTGGCCCGAGTCCCTGGTGCCGGCGGTGCCGTTGACGACGGTCAGCGTCCTGGTGCACGCGGCCAGCGAGCCGGGGTCGGTGACGGTCACCGTCCTGGTGCCCACCGAGTACCCGGGATGGACCGTCGCGGTGGCGACGCCGGCGGCGTCGGTGGTGGCCGAGGCGCCGGTGATGGTGAGTCCGGGACCACCGCTGAAGCTCACCGGCTCGCCCGCGGCGGGGTGTCCGGCGCCGGTGGCGAAGGTGGCCCTGGCGACCGACGGGCTCGTCCCGTCGGCGGTGACGCCCGCCGGGGTGAGGCCGAGGCCGCTGCCGCCGCCGGCGGTGGCGCAGTCGGCGTTGCCGGAGGCGCTGCTCAGGGTCTGCGATGCGGACTGGAGGTTGGGGGTCACGCTGAGGTCGACCGCGGTCAGCGACTCGCTCGCCGGGCCGGCCGCCGGGGCGAGGTCGGCGGTGTAGCTGCCGCCGCCGGCATCGGTCATGGCGACGGCGGTGGCGCCGTTGCGGACCAGGAGGACGTTCTGGCCAGGGATGCCGCCCTGCTGCGCGTCGACCACGTGCGCGATCACGTGCGCCCTGGTGGCCGGGGTCGACACCTGGAGGCGCGCCGGGGCCGGGGCGTCGAGGGTGATCGAGGTGGGGGCGCCCACCTCCGTGAGCTGCGCCGGGGCGGTCTGGCCCGTGCAGTTGCTGGCGACGGCGCCGGGGCTGAAGGTCGCCCAGATGTTCTGGAGGCCGGCGGTGCCGGACGCCTTGACCACGACGG
>JAXDLS010000239.1:0-8187 GCA_034666485.1 Chloroflexota bacterium | reverse complement strand
TCCCGGTGTTGCGCAGCGCGACGAAGCGCCGGGCCAGGCCGCTGAAGTCGGTCGCCGGTGCCTGGGGCGCGACCACGGTCCCGGGCGTTCCGGCCGCGGCCGGCGGGGCGACGGCGGGCGCGACCTGTGCGGGCGCCTGCGCCGGGTCGACCACGGCGGGCGCCGGCGTGGCGGATGCGGATGGGCTGAGGGGGACATAGCCTGCGCTGCTGGCCCCGGCGGAGCCGCACGCGGCGAGAAGGCCCATCAGCGCGGTGCCGGCAAGGGCCACGGCGGTGGAACGGGAGATGGTCATATGCAATGGATCGCCTGAGGTGAGCGGGGATGACGGCGCGTCGGTCGGCCGTCACCCCCGCCTCGGTCACGTCCACGCCCGTGTCTGGTGACGGGCGTGTGCGGAGGGTCTGACGCGGCCCGGCCGGGCCGCGGTGTCAGCGGTGCTTACAGGGCGCCGAGCACGCCTCCCAGGATGTCACCGACACCCTCGAGGATGCCGCCGTGGTGACGCCCGAAGTCCCCGTTGTTGTCACCATTGCCGCGGTGCCTGTGGGAGACGGTGGTGCAGTGGACGGTGTTGTTGTTGCCCACCACGGTGCAGTTGTTGCTGCCATGGACGCTGACCTTGGTGGTCTTGGCGCTGTGGCTGCCGTGGCTCGACGCGAACGCCGTGGTGGAGGTCAGGGCCATGGTCCCGGACGCCGTGCAGGCGATCAATCCGAGGACGAGCGGAGACGAACGCAGACGCATTGTTGGCATCCCTTCCTGAAGCCCGCCACAAGCTGATGAAAGTCCCTCCAACATACACCGTCCGCCGTCTCAGTCAACCACGTTAGCGCACGAATTTCGACGCGATCACGTCGTTTGTTAGGGTTTGGACCAATCGGCTGTGACGCGTTCCGAGGTGCCAACTCGGGGATGCGCGCAAATGACGCGATAAGTACGTCGCGTCAGTTCAGCCGGAGTCCGCGCCGCTCCCGGGCACGGTGCCGTCGGACGAGGTGGTGACCCCGGCGTCGCGGGCCAGCTCGCCGCCCACCACCCTGGCGCGGGACTCGGCGCGGACGCACACGGTGTCGCCGCTGCGCACCTCGGCGATCAGCCAGACCTGAGATCCGTGCCGGCCGATCAGCCGCGCCGTCACGGTGATCTCCTGGCCGACGGGCACCGGGACGAGGTAGCTCAGCCGGGTCTCGGCGGTGAGCGCGAAGCGGCGCGCCTCGGCGATCGAGGCCCAGGCCATGGCGTCGTCGCAGAGGGCGGCGAGCAGCCCCCCGTGCACCAGGTTGGGCGCACCGGAGTGGTTGGCGTCGAAGCGGAGCACGGCGGTCACCGTGTGGGCCTCGTCGTCGTGGTGGAAGGGGACGTGCAGGCCCACCGGGTTGGTGGGCTCGCACACCCAGCAGTTCGACTCGAATCCGAAGCTGTTGGTCAGCAGCCGGCGCATCCCTGGCCTCCGGTGCTCAGGGGCTGGGCCGGCCGTCGCCGCCGGGGCCACGCCCGGCGAGGACGTCCTCGAGGCGGAGGCCGGCGAACCCCAACGGGTTCGAGCCGGGCTGGGCGAGCTGGATCAGCGCCCCGTGCGCCAGCCGCGGGTGCACGAAGAGCTCCTGCCAGTCGGGGTTCTCGAGGTTGACGCCGGTGGCGGTGAGCCCCAGCTCCTCCACCCGGCGCAGCGCGGCGGTGATGTCGGGCACCGTGAAGGTGAGGTGGTGGAGGCCCCCGGTGGGCCGGCCGGCGAAGAAGCCGTCGAAGAACGAGGAGCCGGCGAGCGGCTCCATCAGCTCCACCTTGCTGCCGTCGCGGAAGCCGAGCTGCACCACCCGGTAGCCGGTGCGCTGGTTGTCGCCGCCGGTGCGGAAGCGGCCGCCGAGCAGGTCGCCGTAGAGCGGCAGCAGGTCGCGGATGCGGTGTGCGGCATGGGCGGCATGGTCGAAGACGGCGTCGATCCCGGCGAGCAGGGCGCCGGCGGCGGCGGGGTCGGGCGCGGGAGTGGGAGTCACGCGGGAGATTCTCGCGGATCGAGCGCCGCGGGCCGCCTGGACGCCGGCCACCGCTCCACCGCGGGGAGCAGCGCGACCGTCGCGCCGACCGGCCCGGCGCCGCTGCCGTCTCGGTTCCAGTAGCGGCTGAAGCAGCCGTCGAAACCCCAGAGCCGGCCGTCGTGGCGCGCCGAGGGCCGGTCGCCGTGGTGGGGGGTGTGCCCGTGCACCATGCGCCGGGCGCCGAAGCGGGCGAGGTGCCGGTCGAGCCGCTCGGTGTCGTCGTCGAAGGCGCGCCGGCCCACGGTGTGCCAGAACACCGTCCACGCCCCCCCGGGCTCGGTGAGCGCCTCGCGGGCGCGGGCGTTGACGTCGTCGACGTCGTCGCCGAGGCGCGCGTAGGCGTCGTCGTCGCAGTGCTGCACCAGGGTGCCGTCGTCGAGCCGGAGCATCAGCGGCAGGCCGCGCAGCCAGGCCTCGAGCCCGGCGTCGTCGGCGACGGCGCGCAGGTCGGCCCAGTCGCCCCTGCGCCACAGCCACACCTCCGCGAGCGAGCGGCGGTCGCCGTCGAGCACCGCCTCCGGGGTGCGGCCGAGGCGCACCTCCTCGAGAACGCAGAGCAGCAGCAGGTCGTGGTTGCCGAGGATGCTGCGGGCGTTGCGCCGCCCCCGGGCGATCCGCGCCGCGGCGGCGCCTCCCCCCGCCCCCGGCGGGCCGCCCTGGAAGAAGTCGCCGAGGAAGACGGTGTCGACCTCGTCCTCCGGGTACCCCGCCAGCGCCTCCACCAGCCGTTCGGCGTCGCCCTGCACGTCGCCGACCACCAGCAGCGGTCTCGGCATCCTCAGTTCGACGCCGAGGCGTCGCCGAGGCCGCCGCCGTGGAGCCGGAGGGTTCCCTCCTCGGGGGTGAACTGCTGGCCGCACTCCGGGCACTCGACCAGGGTGGCCAGGGGGTCGTCCTCGGGGGGCAGCATCACCGCCGCGCAGCTGGGGCAGGTGAGCGTCACCATCGCGGGCGCGTCCTCGTCGCGCATCTGGCGGGCCGCGGCGGCGAGGTCGATGGCGACGCCTCCGCACACCGTGCAGCGGTAGGTGGCGCGCCGGTCGTCGTGGGTCAGGTAGCGGCCGTCACGGCCGACGATCACGGGTGCGTTGAGCGCCTCGAAGCGGCCCTCCACGCACTGCGCGGGACACCAGAGGTCGCGGCGAGCTGCCATGCCCCCATGGTGCCAGGGTGGTGCGGACTCAGGCCGAGGCCTGGGCCAGGGCGAGCTCGGCCACCCGGGCGTGATGCCGGGCGGCGTCGCCGAGCAGCACCCGGTCGACCTTGGCGCGGCGCCAGTAGAGGTGGGCGTCGTGCTCCCAGGTGAAGCCGATGCCGCCGTGGACCTGGATGCAGGTCGAGGCGCAGAGCTCGACCGCACCCGACGCGTAGGCCTTGGCGGCGCTCGCCGCCATCGGCAGCTGGGCGGGGTCGTGGTCGGCCGACCAGGCCGCGTACCAGACCAGCGAGCGCAGCTGCTCGACCTGGGCGAACATGTCCACGCACATGTGCTTGATCGCCTGGAAGCTGCCGATCGGCCGGCCGAAGGCCACCCGCTGCTTGGCGTAGTCCACCGCCATGTCGAGGCACCGGGCCGAGGTGCCGAGGTCCTCGGCGGCGAGCACCACCTCGGCGACGTGACGCGCCCGCTCGACCTCTCCGGCGGCCGCCGGCCCCAGCTCCTCGCCCCCGGTCAGCCGCACCCGGGCCAGACCACGGGTGGGGTCGATCTGGGGCTGCTCGGTGAGCTCGACGTCCGAGCGGCCGGCGAGCACCAGGCCGGAGCCGGTGACCGCGAGGAAGCCGGTGGCGCCGAGAGCGCCGATGGCGGGAGCCCCAGGCTCCTCGACCACGGCGAGCGGCTCGGTGGCGGAGGCCACCCCCCGGAGCGCGGCCGACGCGGCCTCGCCACCCGCGGTGCGCAGCAGCGAGGCGGCCCAGCCGGCGCTGCTCACCAGCGGCGCGGTGGAGAGGGTGCGGCCCGCCTCCTCGGCGATCACGGCGAGGTCGAGGACCTCCAGCCCGCTGCCCCCGCGGGCCTCGTCCACGAGCACGCCGAGGAAGCCCACCGCCGCCAGCGCGGTGGCGTGGTCGTCGGGGGCGGCGCCGTCGAGCGCGCGCCGCATCGCGGCGGGGCCGCCGTGGGCCTCGAACCACTCCCGGGCGGTGCGCTGGAGGAGCAGCTGCTGCTCGTCGAGGGCGAAGTTCATGCCCGCGCCCCCTCGGCGGCGGCGGGTGCGCCCCTGTCCGGGCGCGGCTCGCCGGGCAGGCCCAGGACCCGCTCGCCGACGATGTTCCGCAGGATCTCGTTGGTGCCGCCGGCGATCGCCAGCCCGGGGAACATCGTCATCGCGTACTGCCAGCGGTCGTCGCCCGAGGCGTCGGCGGCGAAGGCGGCGTCGTCGCCGAGCAGGCGCACGCCGATCTCGGCGCTGAGCTGTCCGAGGGCGACCAGCGAGAGCTTGCCCACCGCCGCCTCCGGGCCGGGCAGCCGGCCCTGGCTCAGCGCGGTGAGCCGCCGGTAGCCGGTGTAGCGCTGCGCCATCGCCAGCACCACCGCGCGTCCCAGCTGCTCGCGGATCAGCGCCTGCTGGTCGGAGGGAAGCTCGGGCAGCCGCAGCGCCGCGAAGCGGGTGAGGGTCTCGATGCTGAAGCCGAGGTCGGCGCCGCCGCCGCCGATGGCGAGGCGCTCGTTCATCAGCGTGGTGATGGCCACCCGCCAGCCCCCGTCGACCTCGCCGACGAGGTTCTCCACGGGGACGCGGGCGTCGTCGAGGAAGACCTCGTTGAAGTGCGCGTCGCCGGTCATCTGCCGCAGCGGGCGCACCGTCACCCCCGGCTGCTCCATGTCGATGAGGAACATGGTCAGGCCGGCGTGCTTGGGCAGCGAGGGGTCGGTGCGGGCGATGAGAAGCCCGAATCTCGAGTACTGGGCGGCGCTGGTCCACACCTTCTGCCCGCGGATGCGCCAGCCGTCGCCGTCGCGCACCGCGCGGGTCTGCAGCCCGGCGAGGTCGCTGCCCGCCGCCGGCTCGCTGAAGAGCTGGCACCAGATCTCGTCGCCGCGCAGCAGCGGCCCGAGGTAGCGGCGCTTCTGCTCCTCGGTGCCGTGGGCGATGATCGTCGGCCCGCACATGCCGAGGCCGATGCCGTTGACCAGCGGCGCGCTGCCCGCGCGGGAGAGCTCCTGGTTGACGATCACCTGCTGCATCGTGGTGCCGCCCCGGCCGCCGTACTCGACTGGCCAGGTGACGCCCACGTACCCCGCGTCGTAGAGGGTGGCCTGCCAGCGCTGCCGCGGCGCCGCCCCGGCGGCGTCGGTGTGCCGGTCGCGCCCGCGCACCAGCTCGTCGGAGTGCTCTTCGAGGAAGCCGCGCACCCGACCGCGCCCGGCGGCCTCGTCGGGGGTGTCGTCGAAGTCCATCGTCGTCCTCCTCCCTCCGCGTGTGGCAGTCCGTGAGCGACTCTCTCACAGCGGCGGAGAACGACGTCCCGGGCGCTACGGAAGGTAGAAGGAGAGCCCGATCGTGCCCGGGCCGGCGTGGCAGCCGACGATGGGACCGATCTCGATGATGTCGGGCTCGCCCTGGCAGTGGTCGCGGACCCGGTCGGCCAGGCCGCGGCAGTCGGCGAGGCGGTCGGCGTGGCCGAGCACGACGCGGGCGCGGCGGCCGGTCTCGCCGGTGGCGGCGATCACCTCGGAGGCGATCCGGCCGAGGGCGCGCTGGTAGGTGCGCACCCGATCGTGGGGCTCGATGCGGCCGCCGGCGACCTGGAGCACCGGCTTGATGCTCAGCACCGAGCCGAGCAGCGCCCGGGCGCCGCCGATGCGTCCGCCCCGGCGCAGGTACTCGAGGCTGTCGACGGTGAAGATGCTGCGCTGCCGGGGGATGATGCCCTGGATCAGCTCGACGATGTCGGCGGCGGCGCGGCCCTGGGCCGCGGCCTCGACGGCGGCGCGGACGATGGCGTTGTGGCCGATCGCCACGGTGCGGGTGTCGACCACGTGGACGTCGAGCTCGGGCACCGCCCCGCGCGCCTGCACGGCGGCGCCGTGGGTGCCGCTCATCTCCGCCGAGAGGGTGGTGCAGACCACGCTGCTCCCGTCCGCGGCGGCGTTGCGGAAGGCGGCCTCGAACTCGGCGGGGGTGGGCTGGCTGGTGGTGGGGTTGCGGGTGCTGGTGCGCATCCGCTCGTAGAAGCGCTGGGCGTCGATGTCGACGCCGTCGATCAGCTCCTCGTCACCGAAGATCACCTTGAGGGGGACGACGATCACCCGGCCGGCGTCGCGGTCGGCGTCGGAGAGGTCGGCGGTGCTGTCGCACACCAGCCGCACCGGCATTCCTTCTCCTCTCGTCCGTCGCTGGCGGTCCTCCCCCTGCACGCCGGAGGGTAGGGGCGGGCCGAGCGGACCGTCAAGCCGCACAATGCCCGCGATGCACGGGACGCCGGCGCCGCTGCCCCCGGAGCCCCTCGGCGCGCCGCCGCACCGGGGCCGCCTCGTCGACGACGCCGTCGACAGCGCCGCGCTCGCCGGCAACCCGCTCGGCGACCCGGCGCGGCGCCGGCTCCTGGTCTGGCTGCCGCCGGGCTACGACGACGAGCCGGAGCGGCGCCTGCCCGCGGTCTACGTGCTGCCCGGCTACGGCTCGTGCGTCGAGGAGTGGTGCAACCGCGACCTCTTCGAGCCCACCATCTTCGAGCGGCTGGAGGCCCTCCACGGCCGGCCCGACCCGCCGCCGCCCTGCGTCTACGTCTACGTCGACGGGTCGACCCGCTACGGCGGCAGCCAGTTCGTCAACTCCAGCGCCACCGGCCGCCACGAGGACTACGTCGCCGAGGACGTGGTGGCCCACGTCGACGCCGGCTACCGCACCCTGGCCGCGCCCGCCCACCGGGGCGTCGCCGGGCACAGCAGCGGCGGGGTGGGCGCGGTGGTGCTCTGCATGCGCCGGCCCGACGTCTTCGGCGCCTGCGCCTCGCACGCCGGCGACAGCCTCTTCGAGCACTGCTACGGGCGGGAGCTCGGCGGCTTCGCCCGGGCGCTCCGCGAGCACCACGGCGACCCGGTGGCGCTGCGCGACCGGCTGCTCGGCGACGAGGTGTACCGACGCCGCAACTTCGGTCCGCTGATGGTGCTCGGCTGCGCCGCCGCCTACTCGCCCGACCCCGAGGCGCCGCTCGGCATCGGGCTGCCCGTCGACGCCGCAGGCACGCTCGACGAGCACCACTGGGAGCGCTGGCTCGACCACGACCCGGTGCGCATGGCCCCCCACCACGTCGAGGCGCTGCGCTCGCTCCGCGCCGTCTACCTCGACGCCGGCGACGCCGACGAGTACTACATGGACCTGGGCACGTCGGCGCTCAGCGAGGTGCTCACCGAGCTCGGCGTCGAGCATCGCCACGAGAGCTTCCCCGGCGGGCACGGTGGCATCGCCCACCGCTACCCCGTCGCCTACGAGCACCTGGCCCGTGCGCTCAGCCCCTGACACGTAACCTCGACCCATATTCTGTACGGAGGGAACGGCGCCCTCCTACCATTCGACCGCCGTCGGCCACGCTGCCGCTGGCCGGCCGTCTGCACGGGAGTCCTCCATGGCCGAGCCCCTCGTCGCGCTCACCGGCGTGAACAAGTACTTCGGCGACCTCCACGTCCTCAGGGACATCGATCTCGGCATCGAGCGCGGCGAGGTGGTCGTGGTGATCGGGCCGTCGGGCTCCGGCAAGTCGACGCTCTGCCGGGCGATCAACCGGCTGGAGCCGATCCAGTCCGGCGAGATCCGCATCGACGGCACGCTGCTGCCGGAGGAGGGCAGGGCGCTGGCCCGGCTCCGCAGCGAGGTCGGCATGGTGTTCCAGTCGTTCAACCTGTTCGCCCACAGGTCGGTGCTGGACAACGTCACCATGGGTCCGATCAAGGTCCGCAGGGAGAGGCCGGCCGAGGCGCGTGCCCGGGCGATGAGGCTCCTCGAGCGGGTCGGCGTCGCCGACCAGGCCGAGAAGCTGCCCGCGCAGCTCTCCGGCGGCCAGCAGCAGCGCGTGGCGATCGCCCGGGCGCTGGCGATGCAGCCGAAGGTGATGCTCTTCGACGAGCCCACCAGCGCACTCGACCCGGAGATGGTCAACGAGGTCCTCGACGTGATGACCTCGCTGGCGCGAGACGGCA
>JAXDLS010000238.1:0-8249 GCA_034666485.1 Chloroflexota bacterium | reverse complement strand
ATGCCCGGGCCCGGACGGCGGAGGAGACCGACTGGGTGCAGATCGCGGCCCTGTACGAGGCGCTGGCCGAACTCGTCCCCTCGCCGGTCGTCGAGCTGAACCGCGGCGTCGCCGTGGCGATGGCGTTCGGTCCGGCGGCGGGCCTCGAGCTCGTCGACGCGCTGGCCGGCGAGCCGTCGCTCCGCGCGTACCACCTCCTGCCCTCCGTGCGCGGCGACCTCCTCGCCCGGCTCGGCCGCGACGGCGAGGCCCGGGAGGAGTGCGAGCGCGCCGCGGCGCTCACCCGGAACACCCGCGAGCGTGAGCTGCTCCTCGATCGCGCCGCCGCCTGCGCCCGCCGATCGGGGCCGCCGGACTCCTCCGACCAGAAGTCACGCGGAGCGCCGAGTCCGTCACACTGACCATCCGGGCGCCGCGTCAGGGGGTGCCCACGGCCAGGCACGGCGACCGTCCGAGGGGGCGAACCGCGGCCGCAGGACCCCTCGACAGGAGACGTGGAAGCCCATGACGATCTCGCTCGACGGGAAGGTGGCGGTGGTGACCGGCAGCGGCCGGGGGATCGGCCGGGCCTACGCCAGGGCGCTCGCCGACGCCGGCGCGGCGGTGGTGGTCAACGACGTCGACGCCGAGGTCGCCGAGGAGGCGGTGACCTCGATCACCGACGCGGGCGGACGCGCCGTCGCCGAGGTGGTGCCGGTGGGCACGGCCGAGGCCGCCGACCGCCTGGTCGCCCGTGCCGTCGAGGCCTTCGGGCGGCTCGACATC
Organism: Chloroflexota bacterium; assembly: GCA_034666485.1. GTDB lineage: Bacteria > Chloroflexota > Dormibacteria > Aeolococcales > Aeolococcaceae > CF-96. Next base: position 7,484 of record JAXDLS010000238.1, on the reverse strand, counting down.
ATGGTCACCAACGCCGGCATCCTCCGCGACCGGGTGCTCTGGAAGATGACCGACGACGACTTCGACGCGGTCATCTCGACCCACCTGCGCGGCACCTTCACCTGCGTCCGCGCCGCCGTGAACCGGATGAAGGAGCAGGGCGAGGGCGGCCGCATCCTGGTGGTGTCCTCGATCGCCGGCCAGCGCGGCAACTTCGGCCAGACCAACTACGCCGCCGCCAAGGCGGGCATCGCCGCCTTCGCGCGCACCTGGGCGATGGAGCTGGCCCGGCTCAACATCACCGCGAACGCCATCGTCCCCAACGCGCTCACCAGGATGGTGGCGAGCATCCCCGGCATGGGCGGGATCGTCGAGGCGGCCGACAACGGACAGCCCATCCCCGACACCATCCGCAAGGGCTGGGGCATGGGGCTGCCCGAGGACGTCGCCCCGCTGGCGGTCTTCCTCGCCAGCGACCAGGCCGCCGGCATCACCGGCCAGTGCATCGGGATGGGCGGCGACAAGCTGGCCCTCTGGTCGCACCCCAAGGAGATCAGCATCGCCTACTCCGACGGCCGCTGGACCCCGGAGGCGATCGCCGAGGCCTGGCAGACCTCCGTCGGCCTCCAGCCCGAGTCCTACGGGATCAGCTTCCTCCAGAAGCAGTAGAGTGCCGCCGATGCTCATCGGCGGCCACGTCTCCACCCGGGGCGGGATCGACAAGGCGGTCGACGTGGCCCTGGCGATCGGCGCCGAGGTCATCCAGACCCACCCGTCGCAGCCGCAGACCTGGCGCTCTCTGGTCATCGACGAGGCGACGGCGGAGGCCTACCGCGAGAAGGCCGCCGCCGCCCGCCTGGGCGGACACTGGTTCCACGCCGTCTACCTCATCAACCTCGCCACCTCGGACGCGGTGCTGCTGAAGCGCTCGATCGGCTCGCTGGTCCACTATATGGACCTCGCCGCCCGGCTCGGCGCCGACGGCGTGGTCTTCCACCCCGGCTCCCACAGGGGCGCCGGCTTCGAGCCGATGCTGCCCACCATCGGCGCGGCGCTCCGCGAGGTGCTGGACCGCACCGCCTCCCCGGCCCGACTGCTGGTGGAGAACAGCGCCGGCCAGGGCGGCTGCGTGGGCTGCCGCTTCGAGGAGGTGGGCGCCATCCTCGACGTCGCCGGCGACGACCCGCGGCTGGGCGTCTGCCTCGACACCTGTCACGCCTTCGCCAACGGCTACGACCTCGGCAGCCCGGAGGGGGTGGCGGCGTCGCTCGCGGAGTTCGAGGCGACGGTGGGCTTCGACCGCCTGACGCTGGTGCACGCCAACGACTCCAAGGTCGAGCTGGGCGCGAACCGCGACCGCCACGCCAACATCGGCGAGGGCTTCATCGGCACCGCGGGATTCGGGCTGATGCTCAACGACCCGCGGCTGGGCTCCGTGCCCTGGGTGCTCGAGGTGCCGGGGGAGGGCCAGGGCCCCGACCTGGCCAACGTGAACCGGCTCCGCGAGCTGGCGGGGCGGGCGCCGGCGGTGGCCCGGGTGCCGGTGGCCAGGTAGGGTCCGGCGCGCGGGACCGGGGCCTCACTGCCCGGACTGATAGCTTGCCAGGATCGAGGCGCGGCGACCCTCGAACAGCCGGGCGGTCGGGGCGCCGAGCGCCATGCTCTGCTCGCAGTACAGCCGCCAGTACCCCTGCCAGACGTCGTCGTCCGGATCGAGGATCTCCACCACCAGCCCGAGACCCAGGGCACGCTCGGCGTCGATCACCGCGCCGTGGGAGAGGAACCGCTCGACGTTGTTGAGCTCGTGGGCGATCTCCTTGGCGCGCCGCATGCAGTCCGGCCGGCCCCTGAGCATGTAGTGCGCGAGGTAGCGGGTGGCCAGCTCCTCGGAGCGGCGCAACGCCTTCTTGCAGAAGTCGATGAGGGCGGGGTCGAGCTTGTCGAGGAGCGGGAAGTAGGCGGGGGAGAGCTGGCCGGCACCGGTCTCCTGGACGATGTCCTGCAGGCCGTCGAGGAACGACTGCGCGGGGCGGGTGAACTCCTCTCCGCTGGCATCCCGCTGGATCACGATCTGCGGGTCGATGGGGCCGAGCTCGGAGGGCTGCCCCATCACGATCCGGTCGGCGGCGAGGCAGATCAGCGTCCCCGCGCTCTTGGCGCTGTCGGGGACGATGACGCGAAAGCTGCCCGCGGGACCGACCCGCTTGCGGCAGAGGCCGGCGAGACGCTCCGCCTGGTCCACGTCGCCCCCGGAGGTGTGCAGGAGGAGGTCGAGATCGCTCCCCCTCTCGACGTCCTCGAGGAGGTCGACGAAGGGAAGGATGTCGCGGGCGGTGATGCTCGCCGCGGGTCCGGCGACGTAGCAGATGAGCCGGCGCCCGGTCCGCTGCTCGAGCGCGCCGATCTGCTCCTGCCGGCGGTAGCGGTCGCGCTCCAGGGCATGGAAGAGCGGGGTCTGGGAGGGGATGGGGAGGCGGTCCGGCGGAGCCGTCCCGGACGGGTCGATCTCAGACACGGTAACGGCGCTGCGCCGGCTGCTCGACGGCGCCCGGGATCCGCCGGCACGAGGAGGGGAAGCGCGCGTCGTACTCGCGCCGGCGCTCGCGATAGGCGCGCAGCAGCGCTTTCAGCCCGGGATGCTGCCGCTGCAGCTGCTCCAGCGCCTGGCGCGACACGTCGACGGCGGCGGGGATCTCGTTCATTCGGTGATCATCCTCAGAGTCCCACGTAGGTGGCGGCATTCTCGGTGAACAGCGAGCCGCCGCCGCCGGGCCGCCGCACCGCCAGCAGGCTGCGGTGGCCGGTCTGCGCCATGATCGCCCGCTCGGACGCGCCGCCGGCGGCCGCCGCGGTCGCCAGCCCGCTGCGCAGGGAGTGGCCGGCGTACCGGGAGGGATCCAGGCCGGCACGGGCCGCGGCGCGCTGGACGACGCGGGCGACGCTGCGGTCGCTGAGCTGGTGTCCGGCCACCCGGCCACCACGGGTCACCGCCCGGAAGAGCGGGCCGCTGGTGATGCCCGCCGCGTCCCGCCACGCTCGGACCGCGCGGACCGGGCAGGTCTCCGGGTGCCGGCCGAAGGGGATGCCGACCTCGCGGCCGCTCGCCGCCGGGTCGGTCCCGCCGCGGCGGATGCGGACTCGCAGGCCGCCGTCGGTCTCCTCGAGGTCGGCCAGGTCGAGGGCGACGAGCTCCGAGCGCCGGAAGCCGCCGGCGAAGCCCAGGAGGAGCAGGGCGCGGTCGCGCAGACCGTCGAGACGATCGGTGGGGATGACGGTCAGCAGCCGTCGAAGGTCGGTGGTGAGGACCGGGTCCTTCTGCACGGGTGCGGTGCCGGCGGTGCGGCGGACCTCCGCCATCGCCGTCCGCACCGCCGGGTCGCGGGTCGGGGTCGGAAGGCCCGCGAGCTGGTGCGCCTGGGAGATCGCCGAGATGCGCCGCTGCAGGGTCGAGGCCTTCGCCCCCGCCTCGGCGAGGGCGGTGAGGTAGAGGGCGACGGTCGTGGCCTCGGCCGGGAGCGCGGCCAGGTGCCGGCCCTCGCACCACTTCTCGAGGTCGGCCAGGTCCGAGCGGTAGCCGCGGATGGTGTTGGTCGCCCTGGCGGTGGCCGCGAATCGCCGGGTGGCGGCGTCGAGGGCCTCCAGGCGGGCGGCGACGGTGGCGGGGGTCGCCCCGGCCGGCACGCGCACACCCCGGGGCTGCCCGGTGGCGCCGGTCGAGGATCGCGGTTCGCTCATGTCCGATACGATACTATTATCGGACCTGTCTTCAGGGCGCCGGGGTCCGCGGACACAGAACGGGTTGACTGCCGAGACGACATGGCTCGGCGAGTCCGGCGGCATCGCCGGGCCGGCCAGTAGTCGTCAGACCTGGCAGAAAGGCCGGACATTCGAGATCGATTGTCCGATTGATACCGGCGCTGTCAATCCCGCGTCCGGTCCTGGCGACCGAGCCACTGGCAGGCTGGGCGCACACCAGATCGGAGGGAGACCGATGCACGCCATCCTCGTCATCGCCGCGACCGCTGCCATCATCGCGGCGGCACCACCGGGCGCCTCACCGCCGAAGCCGGAGAGCTGGAGCCCGCCTCAGCAGCCGAGCACCTCGGCGCAACCCTCGGGCTCGGCCGGCGCCGGCAGTCCGGCCTCGACCATGTCGCCGGCGCCGCCACCGCACAGCTACCGTGGCTCCGCGCCGCGGCCGCGCAGCTCCGGCGGCACCACCCCGCACCGCTACCGCGGCTCTCAGAGGCACAGCCAGAGCCCGCCGCGGAGCGGCTGGCGAACCATGCCGACACCGACGCCGATGCCAGGTCCGCGATGAGGCAGGGGTCAGCCTCCCGGTCCCTGCTGTCCGACGGCCGGGCTACTCCGGGGAGCAGGCCTCGAGGTAGAAGCCGGCGATCAGGGCATGGCCGCCGTCGGTGGGATGGATGTCGCCGCTGCGCACCCAGGTGAGCTCGCCGCAGCGGCCCCGGAAGCGGCCGCTCACCTCGACGAGGCGGAGGCCGCGGGCGGCGGCGGCGTTGCGGATGACCCGGTTGAAGCCGCCGCGGGTGGAGCGGCGCGGGGCCATGCTGTGCGCCTCGGCGCCGTGGTTGCCGCCCTCGACGGCGGCGGGCTCGAAGGGGTTGTAGAAGGTCTGGATGCAGCCCACCTCCAGCAGCGACGAGCCGGTGGCGCGGAGCGCGGCCTCGAGGCGGGAGAGGATCTCGGAGAGGTTCGCCTCGAACTGGCGCAGCGCCTCGTCGTCGCCGAGCAGGGCCGCCTCCATGATGTCGTTGCCGCCGATGCAGATCGCCAGCGGGCCCACCCGGCCGCCGCTGTGGGCCACCGTGGCGATGAGCTGCTCGGCACGCTCGAGCTGGCCGCTGGGGAGGAGCATCGAGGCGCTCGACTCGCCGGGGATGGCGAGGTTGACCAGCGCCAGGCCCTCGGCGCGCGCTCGGAGCGCCTCGACGAGCACGCTCATGCAGCCGGAGCTGACGTGGGAGGCGCCGATCCCGGCGGCGATGCTGTCGCCCAGCGCGAGCAGGACGGTGCCGACCGGCACCGGCGTCCCGGTCGCTGCCCCGAGCACCGAGGCAGGCGTCGGCTGATCGGTCACTTCTGCGGAGTATAGCGACCCGCTCTCTATACTCCCGACCGCTGATGACCGTGCGTTCCCGACCACTGCTGGGCCTGGCCCTCGCGCTCGCCGGTGCCGCCGGTGCCGCCTGCGGCAGCGGTCAGAGCTCCGGTGGGGTCGACGCCAAGGCCCTGCTCCGCCAGGGGAAGGCGGCGGTCGACTCCGCGGGGGCGCTCCACTTCACGCTCGCCGCGAAGGACGTCCCCACCGCCGGGGCGGGCACCTTCGTCACCGCGGGCGAGGGCGACGCCCAGCGGCCCAACGCCGTGCGGGGCACCCTGCAGGTGATCTTCAACGGGCTGCCGCTGAGCCTCGGCGTGGTCTCGTCGGGCGGCACCTTCTCCGTCAAGCTGCCCTTCGGGAACACCTACGAGTCCACCGATCCCACCAAGTACGGCTTCGGCGACCCGGGGCGGCTGCTCGACCCGAAGGCCGGGCTCAGCTCGCTCCTGACCGACGCCACGGACGCGAGCACCGACGGCCGCGATCGCCTCAACGGCGAGGCGCTCGACGAGGTGACGGCCACCCTGCCGGGGAAGCCGGTGGCCGACCTGCTCACCAGCGCCGACCCCTCCAAGGACGTGAAGGCCCGCATCGGCATGGTGCCGGGGAGCCACCAGGTGCGCCGGGTGGTGCTCACCGGTCCCTTCTTCGACGCCCACCAGTCGAGCACCTACACGCTGATACTGGACAGGTATGGCGAGACCGTCCAGATCACCCCTCCGCCCCACTGAGGCGCTGACGGAGGGCCCGGCGGCCGGGGCGGACGCCGCCCGAGGCGGTGGGCGGCGGCTGGCGGTGGCCAGCGCCGCGGTGCTGCTCGCCGCGGCCGACACCTACGTGGTGGTGCTGGCCCTGCCCAGCATCATGCGCGACGTCGGGCTCAGCCTCGACCAGCTCCAGCAGGCGGCGCCGATCGTCAGCGGCTTCCTCTGCGGCTACGTGGTGGTGCTGCCGCTGCTGGGACGGCTCTCCGACCTCTACGGCCGGCGGCCGGTGCTGCTCGGCTGCCTCGCCGTCTTCGCGCTGGGCTCGGCGGTCACCGCCAGCGCCCACACCCTCGGCGCGGTGGTGGCGGGCCGGACCCTGCAGGGGCTGGGCGGTGGCGGGCTGGTGCCGGTCACCCTGGCGCTGGTGGCCGACACCTGGCCGCCACAGCGCCGCGGCGTGCCCCTCGGGGTGGTCGGCGCGGTGCAGGAGCTGGGCAGCGTGATCGGCCCCCTCTACGGCGCCGCGATCGTGGCGGTGAGCAGCTGGCGGACCATCTTCTGGGTGAACCTGCCGGTGGCGGTGGTGCTGGCCGCCGGCTTCCGGCCGCCCGCCGGCGACGCGGCCCGGCCGGCGGACAGGACGGGCCGCACGGACCTCGCCGGCGGCGTGCTGCTCGCCGCCGCGGCCGCCGCCGCCCTGCTCGCCCTGCTCCAGCCCGATGCGCTGGCCACCAGCGACAGCCTGGGACAGCTCTACTCGCCGCTGCTCGGCGACAGCGCCCTGACCACGCCGCTGGCCCTCGCCGCCGCCGGGCTGCTCGCCGCCTTCGCCGCCTGGGAGCTGGCCGCCCCGTGGGGGGTGCGGCCGCTGCTGCCCCTGCGCCGCACCCCGGCGATGCTGCGCGCCGCCGACTGGCCCGGGGCCCTGCTGCTCGGCGCGGTGCTCGGCTGCGTCATCGTCGCCTTCGCCGGGGCCGACCCCAGCCGCCAGGTGGTGGGCGACCGCGCTCCCGAGCTCCTCGCCGTCGCCGCAGCCGCCGGGGTGCTCTTCCTCCTGCTCGAGCGGCGCCGAGACGACCCGCTGGTGCCCTTCGCCGCGCTCCGCCGCCCCGCCGCCTACGGCGCCCTGCTGGTCAACCTGTGCGCGGGCGCCGCACTGATGGCCGCGCTGGTCGACGTGCCCCTCTTCGCCCGGGCGACCCGCTTCCCCGACTCGCAGCTCCAGGCGGCGCTGGTGCTGGTGCGCTTCCTCGCCCTGGTGCCGGTGGGCGCGGTGCTCGGCGGCCTGATCTGCGAGCGGCTCTCGCACCGGGTCACCGCCGGGTTCGGGATGCTGCTGAGCGCGGGCATGTTCCTGCTGCTCGGCGGCTGGACCGAGGGCACCCTCGGCGAGCACGCGGTGCTGCTCGGATGGCACGCCCCCCTCGGCGGCGCCGACCTCGAGCTCGCCCTCTGCGGCCTCGGCTTCGGCCTCGCCATCGCCCCGGTCAACGCCGCGGTGCTGGGCGCGGTGCGCGGCTCGCTCCACGGCCTCGCCTCGGCACTGGTGGTGGTGGCGCGGATGGTGGGGATGCTGGTCGGCCTGGCCGCGCTCACCGCGGTGGGGCTGCGGCGCTTCTACGCCGCGTCGGCACACCTCCCGTCGCCGATCCGCCTCTGCCCGCAGACCC
>JAXDLS010000237.1:0-9045 GCA_034666485.1 Chloroflexota bacterium | reverse complement strand
TGTTCACGTGGATGGTGGCCGCGGGGTGCTCGGCCCGGATCCGCCGGGTGGCCTCCTCGAGGGCGGCGGCGCGGGTGAGCGGCTCGCCCTCGCAGCCCTGGCCGAAGGAGACGATGCGGGCGCCGGCACCGCCCAGGTGATAGGACGCCAGGTCCGCCAGCTCGCCGGAGGTCGGCGCGTAGCGCATCCGCGGCTGCGGGGCGGGCACCGGGTCGGGCTGCAGAGAGATGCAGCCGAGGCAGTCGGCGTTGCAGGCGGGGGAGGCGGGCAGCGCCCCCTCGTAGCGACGGTGGAAGGTGTTCTGGGCGGTGTAGCAGTTGTGCTCGAGGGCGCACACGGCGAGCTGCTCGACCACCCGGTTGCCGGGGAGCGCCTCGCGGGCGGCGGCGACCGCGGCGCCCAGGTCGCTGCGACCGAAGCGCTCCGGCTCCCACCAGTCGAGGGGGTCGGTGCGCGCCGCCGCGACCATCAGCCGGCCCCGGTGCTCGGCGACGGCGGTGTAGCCGAAGAGGGGCAGGCGGGGCACCCTCGGCTCGGGCAGCGAGGCGGGGAGCAGGGTGCGCAGGTGGCCCACGGGGAGGACGGCGGCGACGGCGAGGCCGTCGAGGAGCACTTCGCGGCCGTCGCGGTCGAGCCCCAGGGCGCGGCGGCCGGGCAGGTGGGCGAGCGTCGCCGCCTCCGGCAGGGGGATGAGTCCCGCCGGGTCGAGGGGCACCAGCCGGCGCCCCGAGCGCCCCGCCGGGCGGGCGTCGACGCTCCTCAGCTCACCGTCGGGGCCGGCGACGCATGCGCGCATGACGGAGATGGTAGAGATCGGTCACACAGAGGTCGGACTCCCGGTGGATGATGGTGGTGCGATGCGACTGAGGATCCCCCGTCCCTCCCGGCGACTGCTCGTGCCCGCCCTCCTGGTGGCGGCGATCGCGGGCGTGGTCTCCGGAGGCACCCCGACCGTGAGCGTCGGCCCGGTGGGCACCCCGACGCACCGCGCCGCCGCGGCCGCTGCCGCCCACCCCGCCGGCGGCGGCGCAACCGCCGCGTCCAGGCCCCCGGTGCTGACCATCGCCTCGCTGCGCACCCTGCACCGGACGGCGGGGTCGCTCCTCCCCCTCGGCGCGCCGCAGCCGGCGCCGGGATACGCGCTGCAGAGGGTCAGCTACCGCAGCCAGGGCCTGCGGGTCACCGCCACGCTGGTGGCGCCCAGCAGCCCGGGGCGGCACCGCCTGGTGATCGCCCTCCACGGGCTCGCCCTCGCGCGCACCTACCGGGCCGGCGCCGACGCCCTGCCCCTGGCCATCCCGCTGGCCCGCCGCGGCGTGCTGGTGGGCGTGCCCGACTACCGCGGCCTCGGCGGCGGCGATCCCGACCCCCGCACCGACGCGCTGCCGATCGACGACGCGATCGATGCCCTCAACCTCCTCGACCTGCTCCGCCACGATCCCCGGGTCGATCCGGCCCATGTCGGGCTGATCGCCCACAGCCTCGGCGGGAACGTCGCCGAGATCATGCTCGCCGTCCAGCCCGGGATCCGCACCGCGGTCCTCTACGCGCCCAGCGAGAGCGAGTACTCCACCCTCTACCTGCGCCGGCCCGGCTTCTTCGCCGGGCGGCCCGGCCTCGGCCCCCCCTCCCGGAACGCGGCCCTCTACCGGGCGATGTCCCCGGGGTCGAACTTCGGCACCCTCCACTGCAGCGTGCTCCTCGAGCACGGCACCGCCGACCGGGTGGTGCCGCCCCGGGCCAGCGTGGTGACCAGTCGCGAGCTCAGCGCCGCCGGCGCCACCGTGGAGCTGCGGATGATCCCGGGCGCCGGCCACGACCTCAACCGGCCGGTCTGGACCGCCCCGCTCGCCGACGGCACCACCTTCCTCCTCAAGGCGCTGTAGCGGCGGCGTCACCGTTCTGACAGGTTCAGGCTGGCATTCTTCCCCCCGACGCCGGCTCTCAGACGCCTCTCAGCCTGGGACCGGTCCCCCCATGGCAGTCTGTCTCCCGGCAGCGAACGTCGGAGGGAGGTATTCGTGGCGACGACGACGATTGGGCGGCCCAAAGTCGCCCAGGCGGTGGCGGCCCGGCCGGGTGGCCGCCTCGCGGGAGCCGACCTCCTGCGAGCGGTGGCCATGGTCAGCGTGATCGCGGTCCACGCGGTCGCCTGGATGGCGACCCCCGACGCTCCGGCGGCGGCCTTCTACGGCACCGTCGACCGGCTGCTCCGCTTCGGCGTCCCGGTCTTCGTCTTCCTCACCGGCTTCGTGCTGGTCCACCGCTATCGCGACCGCGGCATCGACCGCCGCAGCTTCACCCGCGGGCGGGCCCGGCGGGTGATCGTGCCCTTCGTCAGCTGGGCGGCGGTCTACCTCGCCTGCGCCGCCGTCTTCACTCCGCTGCGCGACCAGATCCACTCCGTCGCCGACCTCGGCGGCATGCTCTGGAGCGGCACGGTCGCCGGCCACCTCTACTTCCTGCCCGTCGCCCTGCAGTTCTACGTGCTCTTCGCGCTGATGCCCCGCAGCCGGCGGGCCGTGGCCGTGCTCTGCGCGGTGGCGGTCCCGGTGCAGCTGGTGCTGACCGGGCTGCGGGCCACGGGCAGGCTGCCCGAGGGCGGGATCCTCGGCGACCTCGACGGCCAGCACGCCCAGTGGCTCTTCGTCTGGTGGGTCGGCTACTACGCCCTCGGGGCCGCCGCGGCGACCTGGCGCGAGCCCCTCGAGCAGGCGCTGCGCCGTCACCGCGGCCTCGCCCTCTCCGCCCCGCTGCTGGCCGCGCCGCCGGTGCTCCTCGACCTGGTCCACTCCGGCGCGCAGGGTTACGACGAGATCCTCCGCCCGTCGATCATGCTGCTCACCATCGCGGTGCTCGCCGCCGGGCTGGCCGCCGGTCAGGGCCTCGCCAGCCGTCGCCGGCGCGCCCAGGTGGTCGAGATGCTCGCCCAGCGCTCGCTCGGCGTCTACCTGCTCCACCCGCTGCTGCTCACCGTGATCGGCCGCGCCCTGCAGCTCGACGGCTCGCCGCTGCGCATGGACGGTGACCTCGCCCACAGCATCGCCACCTACCTGCTGCTGGTGGGCGGCACCCTCGCCGCCAGCCTCGCCGCGGTGGGGCTGCTCTGCCGGGTGCCCGGCGGATGGCTGCTCGCCGGACGCACCGAGGGCCGCGGCGCCCGCCGCGAGGTCGGTCGGGCGCGCCCGCTGCCGCGCGGTGCGATGCCGGTGCCCATCCCCGCTCGTCGCTGACAGCCTTCCCCCTCCAGCTTCTACCGGAGCCGGCGGCCCTCCTCGGGGCGGAGCGCGACGTGGTGCTTGGTGGAGATCTCCCGCAGGGTGCCGCTGCGCGCCCGCATCACCATGCTGTGGGTCTCCGCCCACCAGTTGTGGTAGAGCACGCCACGGAGCAGACCACCGCCGGTGACGCCGGTCACCGCCACGGCGACGCCGCTGCCGGGCACGAGCGCGTCCATGCTCATCGGCGCCTCGGGGTCGAAGCCGGCGGCACGCACCGCCACCGCCTCCTCCTCGTGGCGCACCCAGGGACGGCACTGCAGCTCGCCGCCCAGACACTTCAGCGCGCAGGCGGCGAGCACCGCCTCGCGGGTGCCGCCGGCGCCGAGCATGACGTCGACACCGCTGCCCGGCACCGCCGCCATCATCGCCGCGCCGATGTCGCCGTCGCTGATCAGCGCCACCCGGGCGCCCATCTCGCGGACCCTCTCGAGCAGGGCGAGGTGCCGGGGCCGGTCGAGCATGCAGACGGTGAGGTCGCGGACGTGGACGTCCATCGCGAAGGCCACCCGGCGGAGGTTGTTCTCGGGCGTGTCGGCGATGTCGACCGAGCCGCGCGCCGCCGGGCCCACCGCGATCTTGTGCATGTAGGCGACGGGAGGCGGGGCCGCGATGCCCCCCGGCTCGGCGGCGGCGGCGATGCTCAGCGCCTGGGTGAGGCCGCGTGAGACCAGGCTGACGCCGTCGACGGGCACCACCGCGAGGTCGATGCGCTCGCGCCCGGAACCGATGCGACGGCCGGCGGCGAGGGTGCCCGAGGGCTCGTCGGGCCCGAGCACCACGTGGCCGTCGAAGGGCATGCTCGCCAGCGCCTCGGCCATGGCCACCTGGGCGGCCTCGCGGGTGCCGGTCTTGTCGCCGCGGCCCAGCCAGCGTCCCACCGACAGCGCCGCCGACTCGGTGGCGCGGAGCAGCTCGAGGGCGTGGTTCCGGTCCCGTGCCTGGCCGGCGCGGGAGCGTGAGGCGGCCACCCGGGAGACGCCGGTCATCGTCCTCCGGCGGAGCTCATACCGAGAGCCGCGGGCTGGCGACGGCGGCGGCACCGGCGGGGGCGGAGGGCACCCCGGCGCGCTCGCACACCGCGCCGAGGAAGTCGCGGAAGAGCGGGTGGGGCACGCTGGGCCGCGAGCGGAACTCCGGGTGGAACTGCGAGGCGACGAAGAAGGGGTGGTCGCGGAGCTCGACGATCTCGACCAGCCGGCCGTTGGGCGAGACCCCGCTCACCAGCATGCCGGCGCGCTCGAGCGGCACGCGGTAGTGGTTGTTGAACTCGAAGCGGTGGCGGTGACGCTCGTAGACCACCGCCTCGCCATACGCCGCGGCGGCCTTCGACCCGGGCAGCAGCCGGCAGGGGTAGACGCCCAGGCGCATGGTGCCGCCCTTGTCCTCGATGTCGCGCTGCTCGGGGAGCAGGTCGATCACCGGGTGGGCGGTGAAGGCGTTGAACTCGGTGGAGTTGGCGTCCTCCGACTCCAGCACCTCGCGGGCGACGTCGATGACCGCGCACTGCATCCCCAGGCAGAGGCCGAGGTAGGGGATCCGGTGGTGGCGCGCGAACCGCGACGCCGCGAGCTTGCCCTCGATGCCACGGTGCCCGAAGCCGCCGGGGACGACGATGCCGTCGACGCGCTCGAGCGCCGACACCACGTCGCCGTCGAGGTCCTCGGCGTTGATCCAGCTGATCTGGACCTCGGCGCCGTGGTGCACCGCGGCGTGGCGCAGCGCCTCGGTGACGCTCATGTAGGCGTCGGGCATCTGCACGTACTTGCCCACCACGGCGATGCGCACGGCGGGGCGGGGCGCGTCCATCCGCGCCACCAGGGCCGACCACTGCTGGAGGTCGGGAGGATCCGCGCTGATGTCCAGCTGCTCGACGATGAAGTCGCCGAGGCCGGCCTCCTCGAGGAGCAGCGGCACCTGGTAGATGGTGCGCACGTCGGGGACGTTGATCACCGCGCGGGTCTCGACGTCGCCGAAGAGGGCGATCTTGTCCTTCAGCCCCTGGTGGATCGGCTGCTCGCTGCGCGCCACGATCACGTCGGGCTGGATGCCGATGCTGCGCAGCGTGTTGACGCTGTGCTGGGTGGGCTTGCTCTTGAACTCCTCGCTCGCCGAGATGAACGGCACCAGGGTGAGGTGGACGTAGCAGACGTTGCGCCGTCCCACGTCGTTCTTGAGCTGGCGGATGGCCTCGAGGAAGGGCTGCGACTCGATGTCGCCGACGGTGCCGCCGACCTCGACGATGACCACGTCGGGACGCGGCGCGGCATCCTCGGCGACCCGGCGCACCCGCTCCTTGATCTCGTTGGTGATGTGAGGGATGACCTGGACGGTGGCGCCGAGGTAGTCGCCGCGGCGCTCCTTGGCGATGACGCTCGAGTAGATCTTCCCGGTGGTGACGTTGCTCGCCTTGGTCAGCGAGATGTCGACGAAGCGCTCGTAGTGACCGAGGTCGAGGTCGGTCTCGGCGCCGTCGTCGGTGACGAAGACCTCACCGTGCTGGTACGGCGACATCGTCCCCGGGTCGACGTTGAGGTACGGGTCGAGCTTCTGCAGGACCACGGTCAGCCCGCGCGCCTTCAGGATGGTCCCGATCGACGCGGCGGTGATGCCCTTTCCCACGGACGAGACCACTCCGCCGGTGACGAACACGAACCTTGCCATGCGCGATCTCCAGTGGAGGTTTTTCCGATGCTACCAGGGTCCGAGCGCCGACGCGTGCGCTGTGGGGAGCCTCACGGGGCGACCGCTCGGGGTTCCAGCACCACCACCCGCGTCTCCTCGGAGGTGGGGAGCGAGCCGGTCAGGTTCAGCTTCGGCTGCGGCACCCAGCCCTCGGCGAGGCCCATCTCCTTGGCGAACTTGTCCACCGGCTCGTAGTCGCCGTCGACGCCGGCCACCGCGTAGCGGACCGGCACGACGATGGCCGGCTCCAGGGCGTTGACCAGGCGCGCCGCCGCCTGCGCCTCGAGGCCGTCGCCACCGCCCACCGGGACGGCGAGCACGTCCAGGTGGCCGAGGGCGTCGATCTCACCCTCGGTGAGCTGGCGGTGCAGCCGCCCCAGGGCACACACCCGGACGTCGTCGACCTCGACGCGCATGATCGTGGTGGTGCCGGCGGCGACGCCGAAGACGCTCACCCCGCGGAGCTCGTACTCACCCGGGCCGCCGACCTCCTGGGGACGCCCCTCCCCCGGCCGGAGCAGGGAGAGGTCGACGGTGCCCTCGGTGCGCACCACGATGTCGGGGTTCACCCGGGGCGGGCGGCTGCTCGCCCCCGGCGGGATCGGGTCGATGACCACCTCGACGTCGCGGCCGCGCAGCCGCACGCAGGAGAGCCCGACGAAGGTCAGTTCCATCATGGCGATGGTAGCCGGGCGCCGTCAGCCGCCGCCGACCACCACGCTGAGGGTGCGCTCGACGCCGCCGCGGACCACGGTGAGCACCACCCTCTGGCCCTCGGTGAGGGACAGGGCGACGGCGTCGAGGGGATGCTGGGCGTCGAGGGGGATGCCGTCGAGGGCGGTCACGTCGTCGGCGGCGATCAGGCCGGCGGCGTCGCTGGGTCCGCCGGGGACGACGGCGCGGACCAGCGCCCCCGGCCGCAGCCCCACCGCCACCGCGGTGGCGGGGTCGAGCACCACCGCGTCGACCCCCAGGGTGGGCCGGCGGGCGCTGCCGCCGCGCTCGATGGCGGCGACCAGGTCGGCGGCGCTGCGGCCGCTGAGGGCGAGCACCCCGGGCGGGGCGCCGTCCCCGCCGACCAGGACCACGCCGATCACCCGGCCGGCCGCGTCGAGCACCGGGGCGCCGTCCTCGGAGGGGTCGGCGGTGGCGTCCACGGTGGTGACGTCGACCACCGTGCCCCCGGCCACTCCCGCGGCGGCGGCGGGCACCACCCGGCCGGTCGAGCTGATCTGGCCGGCGGTGACGCTGGTGGCGGCGAAGGGGGGCGAACCCACGGTGATGGCGAGGTCGCCCGGGCGCGGTGGCTGCCCGTCGGCGCTGGCGAAGGGAAGCGGTGTGAGCGCCTTCGAGTCCGCCGCCCGGAGCACGGCGAGGCCGTGGATCAGGTCGGTCCCCGCCACCGAGGCGTCGACGGCGTGGCCGTCGGGGAAGGCGATGCGGAGCCGGGTGGCGCCGCCCAGCGCGTGGGCGCTGGTGACGACCAGGCCGTCGGCGCTGGCCACGAAGCCCACCGCGAAGCCCACCGGCCGTCCCGCGAGGTCGGCGGGACTCAGCGGCTGGGTGAGGATCTTCACCACCGACGGCGCCGCGGTGGCGGCGATGCTCTGGTACGAGGGGGAGACCGGGCCGCCGCTGTACTGCGGCGACTGGGTGACGATGCGTTCCACCGGCCCCAGCCGCTGATAGAGGCCCCAGGCCGCGGCGGCGCCGCCGACCAGGCCGACGCAGGCGCTGAGCAGCACCACGGCGAGCATCGGCGGGCGGCGGCCGGGGCGGCTCTCGCCCACGGGGAGCAGGATCGGCTGGGGGGCGCCTCCCTCGGCGGCGCCGGGAAGGCCGTCGTCCACCATGGTCACGGGAGCGGCACCCCTCCTTCCGCCCGCGAGGGGCGCCTCGCCAGGTAGCGGGCGATCCCGGCGGCGTTGCTGTGGACGCCGTTGAGCAGCTCCATCCGCGCCCGCACCGCCTCGTCGAGCTCGCCGGCCGGGGGGACGAAGGCCGACTCGAAGGCGGCGGCGATGTCCTCGACGCCGGCCTCCGACGACTCGCGGGTGACCCGCTCGGCGAGCTCGACCCAGCGGTGGAGGGTCTCCTCCGCCTCGGCGAGACCGGCGGCGGCGTCGGGCAGCGGGCCGTAGTGGGTGAGCACCACCTGCTGGGGGCGGAGCGCGACGTACTTGTGGAGCGAGCCCACCGAGAGCTCGAGGTCGAAGTCCGGTGGGGGCACCGCCGGGCGCAGCGACGGCTGCCCGGGCAGCATCACCCCGACGGAGTCGCCGACCAGCAGGGTGCCGGACCCCTCGTCGAGCACCGCCTGGTGGTGCTTGGCGTGCCCCGGCGACTCGACCATGGTGAGATGGCGGCCGCCACCGAGGTCGATGCGCAGGCCGTCGCCGGCGGCGAGGATCCGCTCCGACGGCACCGGCAGCATCCGCCCGTACAGCGAGTCGAGCAGCTCGCCGTAGACCCGCGCGGCGCTGTCGACCAGCCGGGTGGGGTCGACGAGGTGGCGCGCCCCCTGCTCGTGGACCACCACCGTCGCCGACGGGAAGTCGGCGGCGAGGTCGCCGACGGCGCCGGCGTGGTCGAGATGGACGTGGGTGAGCACGATCCAGGCGAGGCCGTCCGGGCCCAGCCCGAGCTCGCGGAGGTGGCGGCGGACCGTCTCGGTGCTGGTCCGCGCCCCGGTCTCGACCAGGGCGGGCCGCGGCCCCTCCACGAGGAAGCCGGCGGTGAGGCTGTCCTGGCCTCCGAGCAGGGTGTCGATCTGCCGGATGCCGGGGGCGATCATCACGCTCTCGGGCATGTGCCCAGGGTACCGAACCGGGTTCGGCGGGGGCTGGGGCCCGCCTACGGGCTCGCCGAGGCGGAGGGCCTCGGCACCACGCCGGCGCCCGGGCCGAGCTGCTGGCGGAGCTTCTCCAGGTCCTTCTGCACCGCGTCCTGCTCCCGGCCGTAGGTGACGTAGTCGCCCTTGGCGATGGCCTGCTGGGCGTTGGTGTTGTGCTGGATCAGGTCGTTGACGATGGCCAGCACCTGCGGCGGCAGGGTCACGCCGGTGCCGCCGGCCGGCGCCGGC
>JAXDLS010000236.1:0-3101 GCA_034666485.1 Chloroflexota bacterium | reverse complement strand
CGGTCATGCCCCCCATCGACGGCCGCCACCGCGGCGGCGTGCACACCTTCCGCACCCTGCGCGACGTCGACGACATCATCGAGGGCAGCCAGCGGTCGAGCGGCGCCGTGGTCATCGGCGGCGGTCTGCTCGGCCTCGAGGCCGCCTACGGCCTGCGGCTGCGCGGCGTCGAGGTGACCGTGATCCACCTCATGGACCGCCTCATGGAGCGGCAGCTCGACGGTGTCGGCGCCCGGGTGCTCCGCGGCCAGCTCGAGCTGATGGGCATGCGGGTGGTGATGCCGGCGGAGACCGCGTCCATCCTCGGCAACGGCCGGGTCGAGGCGATCTCGCTGCGCGACGGCCGCGTCCTCTGCGCCGACCTGGTGGTGGTCGCCTGCGGCATCCGCCCCTCGACGGCACTGGCGCGGGGGAGCGGGCTCACCGTGGGGCGCGGCATCGCCGTCGACGACCGGCTCCAGACCAGCGACCCGCGGGTGTTCGCCATCGGCGAGTGCACCGAGCACCGCGGGCTGCTCTACGGCATCGTCGCCCCGCTCAACGCCCAGGCGCGGGTGCTCGCCGCCCACCTCCGCGGCGACGCGACCGCGGCGTTCCAGGGCGGCATCCCCGCCACCACCCTCAAGGTCGCCGGCGTCCAGGTGTTCAGCGCCGGCGCCGTCGACGCGGAGGAGGTCGACGACCTGCTCACCCTCGAGGACACCGCCGCCGGGGTCTACAAGCGGGTGCTGCTCCGCGACGACCGGCTGCGCGGCGCCATCCTGGTCGGCGACCTCAGCACCGCTCCCCAGATCACGGCGGTGATCGCCGGTGGCGCGGTGGTGAACGGCAGCCGGCTCTCGCTGGTGGCGGCGCCCACCGGCGAGCCGCCCACCAGCGTCGCCGCGGGCCTCGCCGACGAGGCGGTGGTCTGCGGCTGCAACGGGGTCACCAAGGCGACCATCGTCTGTGCCGTCCGCGACCAGGGCTGCACCACCCGCGCCGCGGTGACGAAGTGCACCCGGGCGGCGGGGTCGTGCGGCTCGTGCGGCGCGATCGTCGACGCCCTGCTCGCGGGCTGCGGCGTCGAGGCGTCGTCGTCGGCGGCCGAGCCCGACGTCTGCGCCTGCGTGCCCCTGGGGCTGCACGCGCTGCGGGCTGAGATCTGGGCCCGCAACCTCCGCTCGGTGCAGGCGGTGCTCGAGACCCTCGGGAACGGCACCGGCTGCGCCAAGTGCAAGATCGCGCTCTCGTACCACCTCGACGCCTGGTGGTGCGGCGACTACGAGGAGGACCGCAGCGCCCGGTTCATCAACGACCGGGTGCACGCCAACATCCAGCGCGACGGCACCTTCTCGGTTGTTCCGCGCATGTTCGGCGGTATCACCACCCCGGCCGAGCTGCGCCGCATCGCCGACGTCGCCGACCGCTACGCGGTGCCCATGGTCAAGGTCACCGGCGGCCAGCGCCTCGACCTGCTGGGGGTGCGCAAGGAGGACCTGCCCGCGATCTGGCGCGACCTCGGCATCGTCTCCGGCCACGCGTACGGCAAGGCGGTGCGCACCGTGAAGACCTGCGTGGGCACCGACTTCTGCCGCTTCGGCGTCGGCGACTCGACCGCGCTGGGGATCGCCTTCGAGCGGATGATCTGGGGCCTCTACACCCCCCACAAGCTGAAGAGCGGTGTCACCGGCTGCCCCCGCAACTGCGCCGAGGTGACCGTCAAGGACGTCGGGCTGGTGGGCATCGCCACCGGCTGGGAGCTCTACGTCGGCGGCGCCGCGGGGATGTCCGTGCGCAAGGGCGACCTGCTCTCCACGGTCGCGACCCCGGAGCAGGCGCTGCGCCACGTCGCCCTCTTCGTGCAGCACTACCGCGAGGAGGCGCGGTACCTGGAGCGCACCTACCACTACCTGCAGCGCGTCGGTGTCGACGCGGTGCGCGCCGCCACCGTCGACGCCCCCGCCGCCGACCAGGAGGGGCTGCTGGAGCGCTTCGCGCGGGCCAAGGCGAGGGTCCGCGAACCCTGGTCGACCGAGGGCGCGATCCCGCGCACGCCGCTCCAGTTCGGCGCCCTTGCCGGCGGCGGGCCGCGCGAGGAGCGTGAGCCGGTCGGCGCCGCCCCCGCCACCCCCTCGCCCGCCTTCCGCTCGCTCGAGGCCATGGACCGCGGTGAGGCGATGCTCGCCGCCGCCGGGGTGGGGGTGGGGTGATCAGCCCGGATGTGACCCGCGTGCGCCTCGGCGCCCTCGACGACCTGCCCCCGCGTGAGGGCAGGGCGGTGACCGTCGAGGGTGAGCGCATCGCCGTCTTCCGCTGCGACGGCGGGGTGCGGGCGGTGTCCAACGCCTGCCCCCACGCCGGCGGCCCGCTCGCCGACGGCGTGGTCGCCGGCGACACCGTCACCTGCCCGCTGCACATGCGGGTCGTCGACCTGCGCACCGGCGAGGTGAGCGACTGCGCCGAGCGGGTGCGCGTCCACGACGTGGTGGTCGACGACGGGGTGGTCTACCTGCTGCGTCCCGAGCCTCGGACCCCGGCGCACCGGGCGTAGCCCACCCGCACAATGCCGCGGCCGCCGCGTCTGTGCGCACCGGACGGGAGGCGGCACGCCTCCGTCGTTTGTCCAGCACGGCGGTGCACGAGATGTGGCGGCGTCTGGTGACCATGCGACACCCACCTCGCTAGCCTGAAATCGAGTGTCAGCAATCAGTCGGGAGGCGTGTCATGCCCATTCCCATCCCCGAGGCGGTCGACGAGAACGCGGCGCTGGCCCGGGCCAAGGGCGAGCAGCTGCGCAGGCGGCCCATCGCCTACCTGCTCAGCGCCGTCCTCGCCGGCGGTTTCATCGGGGTCGGCGTCGTGCTCCTGGCCGCGGCCGTGGGGCCGCTGCTGGTGGGGGGCTCGATCGCCGTCAAGCTCACCTCCGGCGCCATCTTCGGCGTCGCCCTGACCCTCGTGGTGTTCGCGGGCACCAGCCTGTTCACCGGCGAGGTGATGTTCATGATCCAGGGCATCATCGCCGGCACCTGCAGGCTCTACGAGCTGGTCGCCGTCTGGATCGCCGCCCTGGTGGGCAACTTCATCGGCTCGTTCGTGTTCTCGTGGATGGTGTACCAGAG
>JAXDLS010000235.1:0-3736 GCA_034666485.1 Chloroflexota bacterium | reverse complement strand
TCTCTTCCCGTTGGGTGAGACAGAAGGCGCTGCCATGGTGGCGGTGCTGGGAGGACGGTCGGATCATCTGGGCATTCGTCGCGTACATCGCACTTATCGGGACCACCTAGCGTGAGGCGCTCGACCATCTCGTCCTTGGCAGGGGGACGACTGTCAAGCTCGCGGAGGACTACGTCCGGTCGCAGGGAGACTGATCACCGGTGCGCTGAGGGTGCGCCAGGATGGTCACCAGACCGCAGGTCGTCGCGTGTGCATTCCGACCTTTCCGGTGGACCAGCCGCCCTGTACACTCGCCTGGCTCGTCTCACCGGTGTCGATCGGTATGGTCCATCTGGTCGCGTCGGCCTGTCGAGGGTCGGCGAACGTGGAGGAGATTCGTGATCGCGGCTCGCCCTCATCCCATGTCGAACGGCCGGAATGGACGCCGCGGTCGGCGGAGGCAGCGGCAGGCGGGCAGCGCGCCGAGGTTCCGGCTGTTCGCGCCGATCCTCGTCGCGGCGCTGTTGCTGCTCCCCGGAGGGATCATCACCGGCCCGCCGGCGCTCGCCGCCGGTGCCCGTGGCGGGACGCCGTGGGTGGTCAGCCTCGGCGACTCGTACATCTCCGGGGAGGCGGGCCGCTGGGCGGGCAACACCAACCGGAGCCCGAAGAGGATCGATGCCCTCGGTCCCACGGCCTACGACGACAACGAGGACGGGACCGCCGAGCAGATCCCGCGCTGTCACCGCTCGCGCTCCGCCGAGGTCCACATCGACACCGGCGTGGGCAGCCTGAACCTGGCGTGCTCGGGAGCCAGGACGTCGACGTTCATCGACTCCTCGGGAGATTTCAAGCCGGGCCTCGACTTCTACCACGACGCGTTGGGCCGCGAGGGCCAGGCGCAGATGCTCCAGGACTTCGCGGCCACCCATGACGTCCGGCTGATCGCCATCTCCATCGGGGGCAACAACTACAACTTCGGCTCCATCGTCCAGACCTGTCTCGAGGACTTCCTCACCTCGTCGTCCCTGGCTCCTCATTACTGCCAGAACGACGCGTCGGTGACGGCGAACCTCAGCCCGGACAACGTCCGCGCCCAGACGAACGCCATCGAGTCCGCGATCCGCAACGTCCGCCAGGCGATGGCCGGCGACGGGTACGCCGCCTCCGCGTACACCGTCCTGGTGCAGACATACCCGTCCCCGATCCCCAACGGCAGCGGCTTCCGCTATGCGGAGGGCGGCTTCGGCCGGCAGGTCATCGGTGGCTGCGGATTCTGGAGCGCCGACGCCGACTGGGCCAACGCCGCCGTCCTGCCCATCGTCAGTGGCTCGATCGCGGCCGCCGCCGCCCGGGTCTCCGCCCCCGTCCTCGACCTCTCCACGGCGCTCGACGGCCGGCGCCTGTGCGAGTCCACGGTGGGGCTTCTCGAGGAGCGTGGCGTGGCGCGGTGGACCGACCCCGGTGCCGTCGACAGGACCGAGTGGGTCGATCAGATCCGCACCGTGTCGGCGCTGCTGAGCGGCTACTTCGTCCAGGAGTCGCTGCATCCGAACTACTGGGGTCAGCTGGCCCTGCGCAGCTGCCTTCGCCAGGCCTACAACGGCGGCCGGCCGCGGGGCGGCACCTGCACCATCGCCGGTACCGGCCTCAGCGACCGGCTCGAGCCGGTGATGAGACTGGTCCCCCGCAGCTGACCGCGGGCCACGGACACGGAGTGGCGGCGCTCGACATGCGACGCGCCGTACGCGGCATCGTGCGAGCCCCGGCCTGGCTCTATCGGCACCACCTCGGCTGGCTGGGCGGTCGCCGCTTCCTCCTCCTCACCCACCGAGGGAGGAAGACCGGGCAGCTGTACGAGACCGTCCTCGAGGCGATCCACCACGACAGGGTCACCCGGGAGAGCATCGTGCTCTCCGGTCCGGGGACGGCCGGCCACTGGTACCGGAACATCCGTGCCGCCCCGGCGGTGCGGGTGCAGACCGGCCGGCTCAGCTACCAGCCACACCAGCGGTTCCTGACGCCCGACGAGGCGCGGGTCGCCGCGTCGCGGTTCGTCCGTGCCCACCCATGGGACGCGCGTCTGGTGCCCTGGATCCTTCGCCGGCTGGGGTGGTTGGACGACACCGCTCCGTGTGACCCCGCGGAATTGCTCGGCTCACTGCCGATGGTCGCCTTCAGGCCGAACGACTGACGTCCCACGCGTCGGACGGGCCGCTGCCCGGATACCGTCGGGGGGTGATCACGCTCGACGCCCGGGATGCGCGCCGCATCCTGCTCCACCGCCAGGGGCTGGGCGCCGCCGCGGAGCGCAGGGGCGGTCCCGCCGACCGGGTCGTCGCCATGCTCCGCCGGCTGGGAGCGGTGCAGCTCGACACCATCTCGGTGCTCGCCCGTTCGCACGAGCTGGTCGCCTATGCGCGGCTCGGGGCGGTGGGCCGAGACGCGGTGGAGTCCGCCTACTGGGGCCGTCCGCCGCGGGCCTTCGAGTACTGGGCCCACGCCGCCTGCCTGCTGCCGCTCGAGGAGTGGCCCTGGTTCGAGGCGCGCCGGCGGCGCCTGCGCACACGCTGGTATGGGTCGGACCCCGCCGGCGCGGCGGCGAGGAGCGAGGTCCTGGCCCGGATGGCCGACCTGGGCCCGGTGACCACCGCAGACCTGGGCGGCGCCAAGAACGGCAGCGGAGTCTGGTGGGACTGGTCGCCGCTCAAGCGCGCCACCGAGCAGCTGCTCGCCGGCGGTGAGGTGGTCTGCGTCGAGCGGCGCGGCTGGCGGCGGGTGTACGAGCTCGCCGAGCGGGTGGTTCCCGCCGGGCTGCGCGCCCAGGTCCCGCCCGACGACCTCGCCTGCGCCGCCCACCTCGTCTCCCTGGCGGCGGAGCGCCTCGGGGTGGGGACGCTCGGCGACCTCGCCGACTACTTCCGGCTCCCCATCGCCGACGCCCGCGCCGGCATCGAGGCGGCCGGGCTGACCCGGGTGGCGGTCGAGGGCTGGGGGCAGCCCGCCTGGGTCGACCCCGCGGCGCTGGCGGTGCCACCGCCCCCGGCGCGGTTCCGCCCGGTGCTGCTCTCGCCCTTCGACTCGCTGCTGTGGGACCGGCGCCGCGCCGAGCGGACCCTGGGGTTCGTCCACCGCCTGGAGGCCTACGTCCCCCGGGCGCTGCGCGAGCACGGCTACTTCGTCATGCCCCTGCTCGCCGGCGGCCGGATCCGCGGCCGGGTCGACCCGGTGCGGCGCGGCCGCACCCTGGTGGCGCGCCGGGTCTCGGTCGACCGCGCCGCCGTCCCGGCGATGGCACGGGCGCTGGTGGAGGCGGCGACCTGGGTGGGGTGCGACGCCGTCGCCGTGGAGGAGGTGGTCCCCGCGGAGCTGACCGTGCCACTGCGCGCCGCGGTGGCCGCTGCGGGCGGCTGAGCGCCGCCGGTCCACCTCCTCCCCGCGACCTCGTCGGGTCAGCGGCCGATGGACCGACCGTCGCAGGCGTGCACGTCGAAGGTGCCACATGCCGCCCCAGTCGCGTCGTAGGGTGTAACCATCTGCTGAACTTCAGAGGATCTCGGCCGGTTCCTCGAGACCAGCGGTGAAGAGCTGATGGAAGAAGTCTTCATCATCGTTCCCCGATCGGTGACATTGGACGACGTCGCGGACGTGCTCCGGCGCTCGTGGACACTGGACGACGGCGTTGGCGTTCCCTATGTCCAAACCGGCCCCCACTCGACCGCCTACGTCGCCGAGCCGGAGGTCACCAGAACGTTCG
>JAXDLS010000234.1:0-4529 GCA_034666485.1 Chloroflexota bacterium | reverse complement strand
GACCACCTTCCGAGGACGCCCCGACCAGCCTCTGCGCCGTTCGATCCTCCGGGTCGACGGCACCCTGCGTCAAGTGCGCCGCCGCGCGCTCGCACCTCTCTTCAAGAAGGGGGTCATCCGCAGCGGCCACTACTATCGCCGGGACGATGAACGGCCGCACGGCTGACCGCCGGCCGGCGCGGACCGACGTCCTCGTGGTCGGGCCGCTGAGTCCCACCCCGGGCGGGATCGCACGAGTTGCCGAATCGCACATCGACGCGCTCCGCAGTGCCGGGTGGACCGTCGAGGTGGTCAACACCGGGCGACGCCTGCGTCGGCGACCGGGCCGTCCAGGCCTCTGGAACCTGGTCTCCGTCGCTGGTGACGCACTGCGCGTCCTCTGGACCACCGTCAGAACGCGGCCTGACATCGTCGCCGTGCACTCCCTGGGCAGCCCGACCGCACCGGCGCTCCGAGCGCTGGCGTTGGTCGCGGCCGCACGCGCCGGGGGTGCTGAGGCAGCTCTCCACGTCCACGCGTACGACCTGGTCGGCCGGATCGACGGGCGAAGAGGTCTCCTGCGGCCGATCCTGACGGCCACCCTCCGCCTCGTCACCGTCGCCGTGGTGCTGGGAGAGCCAGAGGCCGAGCGGGTGCGTGGTCTCCGGTCCAACCTCGCCGTCCGGCTCCTGCCGAATGTGATCGACACCGACGTCTTCCACCCCACGTCGAGCCGCGTCGGAGCACCCGTGCGGGCCGTGGTCGTCGGCGCGGTCGGCAGGCGAAAGGGGATCCCGGAGCTCCTCGCCGCGCTCGAGGAGCTTCCCGAACTCCACCTCGACATCGTCGGCCCGGTGTCGACCGAACCAGGCGACCTGGGCACGGAGTGCATGAGGACGGTCCGCGTCGCCGAGAGCGGGGGCCGCGTCCGGTACCTCGGAACGCTCACCGGCGCGGAGGTCGCCGTACGGCTCCGCGACGCGTCGATGTTCGTCCTCCTGTCGCGCGCCGAGGGGATGCCGGTCGCCCTCCTCGAGGCCATGGCATCCGGGCTGCCCTGCGTGGTCACCGACGTGGGCACGATGGCCCGCATCGTCGGTGATGCCTCGTGCGGTGTCGTGGTCCAAGGCGGCGATGCCGGGGCGGTCTCCTGCGCGCTCCGGCACCTGGCATCGTCAGCAGACGCTCGGGTGCAGTTGGGCCACCGAGCCCGCCAGCACGCGCTCCGTCACCACTCGACCACTCGCCTGGACGGTGAGTTGGCCTCGGTCTACAACCTCGGGCCATCGTGAACGGCGCGAAGCCGGCGGCGACGTGGTGGCTCATGGGCCGGCCCGTGTCGAGCCGGATGGCGACCGCGGGTTCGGCCTCAGGAGCCGGCCACGAGTGAGCCGTCGTCCCTCGGCTAGGGCACGAACCTTCGTACGGACGCACAGCGGCCCCGATGGTCTGCTTGCAGTGCAGATCGCCGTCCGCGTGCGATCGTGGGCTCTTCGTCAGCCTGAGCGGTTTCGCATGGCATGGCGCCGGCACCAGCATGGGGGGTTGCACCTGGTGTCGGTCGCACCTGGCCACAGCGTGGACTTTCAGGAGGCCCCGGGGACCCCCGTTGTGTCCATCGTGGTGCCGGTATACAACCACGTGGAACTGACCCGGCAATGTCTCGCCGCGGTCGCTGCCCACACCGATCTCTCCCTCATCGAGGTCATCGTCGTCGATGACGGCTCGACCGACGCGACGCCGGCATGGCTCGAACGCACCACCGGCATTCGCGTCCTCCGGCAGGATCCCAACCAGGGCGTCGGGGCCGCCATGGCCCGGGGGGCGGCGGCGGCGCGCGGACGGCACATCCTCTTTCTCAACAACGACACCGAGCCCCAGCCTGGCTGGCTCTCCGCCCTGGTCGCCGCCCTCGCGCTTCCCCGTGTCGTCGCCGCCGGGAGCCGGCTCGTCTACCCGAGCGGTCTCATGCAGGAGTGCGGCGCGGTGGTCACCCGCGACGGCAGTGGTGTCAATCTCGGGAACGGGAGGGACCCGGACAGCCCTGAGTGGCGTCACGTCCGCGACGTCGACTACTGCTCCGCCGCAGCCCTCCTCGTGCGCCGCTCGGCCTTCGAGCAGGTGGGTGGCTTCGACGTCCGCTTCCGGCCTGCGTACTACGAGGACACCGACCTCTGCTTCGCCCTGCGCGCAGCCGGCGGACGCGTCGTCGTGGCGCCACGGTCCGTGGTGGTGCACCACGAGGGAGCCAGCCACGGCACCGACCACAGGAGGGTCGAGTCACCCGGACCGGGGAAGCTCCAGCAGTACCGCAACCGCGAGAGCTTCGTGTCGAAGTGGTCGGCGGTGCTGGCCTCGCATCCCGAAAGCCCCGTCTCCAGATGGCCACTGGCGGGTCGGGAGCGCGATCATCCTCGAGTCCTCGTGGTCGCTGCCGACGTCCCCCGCGCCGACCGCAGTGCGGGAGCAGTCAGGCTGACGGCGATCCTCCACCAGCTACGGCAGATCGGCTGCTCGACCACGCTTCTTCCACTTGCGACGGGCATCGGCGAGGCGCGCTCTCACGTCGGCGCACTCGAGGACGCAGGCGTCGAGGTCAGGCCCGTCCGTGATCTCAGCCTTCTCCCCGCCCGGGCGGGCGCGTTCGATCTGGTCGTGCTCTCATCACCCGGTCCTGCCCTGGCAACCCTCCGACTCGTGCGCCGAACGCAGCCTCAGGCCGTCATCGTCTACGACAGCGTCGATCTCGAGTTCCTGCGCGAGGAACGTCGCGCCATCGCCCATGGGGAGGACGTCGCACCGGCGCTGGCGCTCCGTGCACGGGAGCTCGATCTCGTACGCTCCACCGATGTCACGGCCACGGTGACCGCGGACGAATCGGAGGTGTTGCGACAGGCGGTGCCACATGCGCGCACCGTGATCCTGCCCACTGTCCACGAGGCCCGCCGCACGCCGGTCCCCGGCCCCGAGGGTCGCGAGGGGCTGCTCTTCATCGGAGGCTATTCGCACGAGCCCAATGTCGACTGCGTGCAGCATCTGGTGAGCCACGTGCTTCCCATGGTTCGGAGGCAGGTCGGCGACATCGGCCTCGATGCCCTCGGGAGTGACCCGCCCGAGGCCATCCTCGCCCTGCGCTCGGAGGATGTCCGTATTCCCGGACACATCGCCGACGTGGATCCCTGGTTCGACCAGGCGCGCGTGTTCGTCGCGCCGCTTCGATACGGGGCAGGGATGAAGGGCAAGATCGGCCACGCCATGGCGCTCGGCCTGCCGGTCGTCACGAGCACCGTCGGCGTCGAGGGAATGGACCTCGTCGACGGCATCGACTGCCTCATCGCCGACACGCCGCCTGCTGTCGCCGAGGCCGTGGTCCGCCTGCTCACCGACGACGGCCTCTGGCGCTCGCTGTCCGAGGCGGGTGTTCGTACCGTGGCCGAGCGCTGGTCACCGGAGAGGATGCGCGCACGGCTCGAGGGCCTGCTCGACTGCGCCAGGCCGAATCAGCTCGGGGTGCGGACTGCGACGAAGACCAGCGGCTCACGGTCGTAGACGCCGTACCAGGGAGCGGCGACCAGGTGGACGCTCACCCTGAACCCCAGTGCCCGGATGCGGTCGAGCGTCTCGCGTCCGAAATCGGTGAAGACCAGCGCGCCGCCCTCTCGAAGCGGGTCGCCATGGTACTCGGCGGGAAGGTGGTGGACGACGGTGCCGTCAGGTTCCAACCTGGCCCGCTGCCGGTCGACCGCCAGTGTGGGGTCGAACGGGATGGTGAAGACATGCCGGCCACCGGGGCGGAGGATCCGCCGGATCTCCGCATGGGCAGCGTACGGGTCGGGGACGTGCTCCAGCACGTCACTCGTCAGGACGACGTCGAAGGCCTCGTCCTCCAATCCGAGGCTCTGGAGGTCCTGGTGCTCCACGCCGCCGACGCGCTGACCCGGCGAGTACTCGGGCCCGAAGTATTCGCTGGACCGATAGCCGGCCAACCTGGACAGGGCGGCGTGGACGCACCCGCGAGACTCGGCGTTGAACACCGACAGCCCGCTGGCTCGCGCCAGGCCGGCAAGGGAACGAGCGCGCACGCCGCCCGCAAGTCCAGAGAGGACCACCGCGGCCATCTGCCGTTGACGGCTCGATGACCGGCACCAGATGCACACGGTGGTCTCGCGCAGGTTCGACGCTCGGACGACGGCCGCCCCCAGCCGTCCACAGACGGGGCAGTAGCAGGGCAGCACGCGCAGCGCCTGCGCCAGATGGGTGGCGCTCCGGGCCCACCATGGTCTCTGGAGCGCCGTCAGCGACTGGATGACGGTCACTGCTCGATCCTAGGCGTCATCTTCTTCCCGGCTCGCCCGATCATGGGGCCGGCATCTCCGTCCCGGCGGCATACGGGTTCCCGACGTGCTCGAAAACCATCATGTGGTACACATTCCGCGCCGGCTCGAACCACTACAGTCGCCACCAGGAGGACCGTCGGGAACCTCGCACCGGACAGCACTCGGCAAAGCGGAGGGCTTTCTCGCTATCCGAAAACCGGAAGCCCTCGGTGG
>JAXDLS010000233.1:0-14866 GCA_034666485.1 Chloroflexota bacterium | reverse complement strand
TGGACGCCGCCGCCGGCGATGACCAGCACGTGGTCGTCGGGCCAGCCCAGGTCGAGGAAGGAGCGGACCAGCGCGGGGATGCGCTTCTCGGGGTCGAGACGCCCCATGTAGGCCACCACGAAGGCGGCACCCAGCCGGCGCCGCAGGTCGGACTCGCCGGGGCTGATGGCATCGGTGTCGACGGCGTTGTGGACCACCGTGACCCGATCGGCGGGGAAGCCGGCGGCGGTGATGAGCTGCCGCTGGTCCTCGCTGAGGGCGACGCAGTGGTCGTAGACGGAGAGGTTGCGCACATGCCAGCGGTAGAGGCCGCGCAGCACCCTGCCCCGGGCGCTGCGGGGGGCGGCGTAGGGCAGGTGGAAGGTGGCCACGGTCGCAGCCCCGGCGGCGTGCGCCATCCGGGCGATCTCGCCGTCGAGGGTCGAGAAGCTCCAGGAGCAGTGCACGATGTCGGGACGGAGGTCGGCGAGCACCTGGCCGATGCGCTCGCGCGACCCGGGCAGCGACACCGTGAGCGTCTTCACCCGCACCGCCCGCAGCCGCACGGCGGGCACCGGCGCGACGTCGCCGTCGATGTCGTGGGAGAAGAAGCGGACCTCGAGCCCGCGGGCGGCGAGCGCCCCGACCTGCTCACGGCTGTAGGTCGACAGCCCGTCGGCGCGGCGCCCCTCGGCATGGCCGAACCAGGCCACCCGCAGCCCCGGGGCGGTCACCCGGCGTGTTCCGAACGCAGCGCGACGCCGAGGGTCGGGGACGAGAGGGCGACGACCATCCCCCAGCGAGGATACTCCTGCGTCCCATGGGCGGGTCCGGACGCACCAAAGTGTCCCAACGCCCGGGAACGGCCCTCACGCGGGGTCTGCATAGACCTCGCCGAACGGGTACCACTGCTCCGGGTGGCGGCGCACCGCGGGCTCGAGCACGGCCGCCACCCGCTGCATCACGCCGGCGTCGTCCTCGCCCGGCTCCGCCGTGATCGGGGCATGCACCTCGATCTCGTAGCCCCCCTCCGCTCTCCGGCAGTCGACGGGGAGCAGTGGGGCGCCCGAGACCCGGGCCAGCCAGGCGGGGGCGGCGGTGAAGACCACCGGCCCGCCGCAGTAGTCGACGACCACGGTCGGACCCCCGCCGGGGATGTCGCAGAGCAGGCACACGAAGCGCCCCTGGCGCAGGGCGCGGAGCAGGCCGCGAGCGGCGCTCTCGGGGGTGAACACCTCCAGCTGGTTGCCCTCGCGCGCCCAGACGACCAGGTCGGAGATCACCGGCGGCCCCACCGGCGCCATCACCGTGGTGAGCGGCACCCCGTAGGCGAGCGCCACGCTCGCGGCCATGTCCCAGTTGCCGAAGTGTCCCAGCACCAGGATCGCGCTCCGGCCCTGCTCGCGCAGCGAGACGACGTGGTCGATGCCGAGCACCCGAGCGCCTCGGGTCACGGTTCCGCCGTCGAGCCGGATGGCCCAGAGGAAGTCGACGATGGTCCGCCCGTACTCGCGGAACGACCGGCGGGCGCGGCGCCGGGCCTCGCGCTCGCCGATGCCGGGGTCGAACCGGCGGTGGTTGGCGGCGACCCGCCGGCGGCGTTCCCGTCCCGAGGCCCAGGCGCAGAGGCCGGCGGCGTCGGCGACGGTGTAGCGGGCGGGACCGAGGGCGCGTGCCAGCGAGGTGGTGAGGCGCAGGCCACCACGCAGCAGCGGATGGGGGACGGCCCGGCTCAGTGGATCGATCCGGCGCCGCCTGAGGCGAGGGTGAAGAGCGGCTGGGCGGCGGCGCCGAGGAGCACGGTGGCGAGCGCGCAGAAGCCGATGGCGATGCGCACCACCCCCCGGGCGGAGGGCACCGGCGCGTCGCCCTCGTCGGGCAGGTCGACGAACATCGTGCGCAGCAGCCGCGCCACCGCGACCGCTCCGATCACCGACGTCACCAGGGCGAGCAGCACCAGCCACGCGTAGCCCGCGAGCACCGCCGACTGGAGCAGGAAGAGCTTGGCGAAGAAGCCGATCAGCGGGGGCACGCCCACCAGCGACACCACCCCGAGGCCGAGCATGGCGGCGGCCAGCGGGCTGCGCCGGCCGAGACCGCGGAGGCTGTCGAGGTCGTCGCCCACGGCGCCGTCGATCGCGGCCAGCACCGCGAACATGCCGGCGACGGTGACGCCGCCGGTGGCGAGGGCGAAGATCAGCGCGGCGACCCCCTTCTGGCTGGGAGCGGAGCCCAGCAGCCCGAGCAGCAGGAACCCGGCCTGCCCCACCGCCAGCAGGCCGACCAGCCGGCGCAGGCTGACCTGGGTGAGGGCGGCGAGGTTGCCGTAGAGCAGGCTGGCCGCAGCCACCAGGGCCACCAGCGCCGTCCAGCTCGCGGCAAGCTCGGCGAAGGTGGTGACCACCACCCGTGCCAGCGACCCCGCCACGGCGGTCCCACCCACCCCCAGGGTGAGCGCGGCCACCGGCGCGGGTGCCCCCTGCAGGGTGTCGGGCAGCCACTGGTGGAACGGCACGGCGCCGAGCTTGGTGAGCAGCGCGCACACCACCAGGCCCATGCCCAGCGCCGCCGCCGGGGAGCCGTAGCGGACGGTGCTGGCCACGTCGACGAGCACGGTGCTCCCGCCGGCGCCGTAGAGCAGCGCGAAGCCGTAGAGGAGGATGGCGCTGGCGGCGGCTCCGATCACCAGCTGCTTGACCGCCGCCTCGCTGCCGCGGCGGTCGGTCTTGACCATCGCCACCAGCAGGGCGAGGCAGACCGAGAGCAGCTCGAGGGCCACCCAGAGCGCCGCCATCTCTCGCGCCGCCACCAGCAGGCAGCCGCCCAGCACCGCGAGCAGGACGAGGGCGTGGTATTCGGCGACGTGGGTGGCGATGCGCGGGAGCAGCGGCCCCGAGGTGCCCACGGCGAGCACCGCCAGCAGGCACATCACCGGCACCAGGAAGGTGGTGTAGCGGTCGACCACCAGCCCGTCGGAGTAGGCGCGGTAGCCGGCCTCGGGCATGCCCCTGAGGAAGAGGAGCTGGGCCCCCCCGGCCGCCAGCAGCACCACCACGGTGAGCAGCTGCACCGGCCGCGGCCGCGCCGCCCGGCCCAGCGCCAGGATTCCGAGCAGCAGGGCGCCGAGCAGCAGGATGCCCTCGGGGACGAGGTCGACGGCGAGGCGCAGCGAGGATCCGTGCACCCTCAGCCTCCGGTGAAGCGTGCGACGACGGACTGCACGCCGTTGTTGATGACGGGGAGGACGCGGCCGGGCAGCAGGCCGAGGACGACCACCGCGATGGCCAGCGGCAGCAGGTAGGCCAGCTCCAGGGTGGTCGCGTCCCTGACCCGGGCGAAGGCCTCGCGGCTGGGGCCGAAGAAGACCCGCTGCATCGTCCAGAGCACGTAGCCGGTGGTGATCAGCGTCCCCGCCATCACGATGACGGTGGCCGCCCGGTGCACCGGGAAGCTGCCGGTGAAGATCATGAGCTCGGCGACGAAGCAGGCGAGGAACGGCAGACCGATCACCGCCAGGCCCCCGAGCACCCAGAGGGCGGCGAGCTTGGGCATCTGCCAGGCGAGCCCGCCCATGCGGGCGATGCTCCGGGTGCGGGTGCGGTCCTGCACCACCCCGGCGAGCAGGAGCAGCAGCGCGCCGGCGAGCCCGTCGGCGACGAGCATGAGCACGGCGCCGTTGAGGGCGATCGCCGAGGCGCTGGCGATGGCGAGCAGCACCATGCCCATCTGCCCCACCGCCCCGTAGGCGAGCAGCCGCCGCAGGTCGTCCTCGCCGAGGGCGGCGACGGCTCCCCAGAGGGCGGTGATCACCGCCACCACGACCATCACCAGGCCGAAGCGGTGGGAGGCGTCGGGGAAGGCGGTGAGGGTGACCCGCATCAGCCCGTAGCCGCCGAGGGTCATCACCGTGCCCCGCAGCAGCACCGCCACCGGGGTGGCGGCCTCGGCGAGGGCGTCGCGCGCCCAGGTGTGGAAGGGCACCACCGGCAGGGTCAGGGCGAAGCCCAGGAAGCTGAGCCAGAAGCCGAGGGAGCCGATGCCCCTGCTCAGCGACACGGTGTTGTCACGGACGAAGTCGAAGCTCGGCGGGCTGGCGTTCACCTTGGCGGCGAGCAGCAGCGCGGTGGCCGCCAGCAGCGCCATCCCCACGGTGGCGAACCCGAGCTGGCGCCAGGCGGCCCGCATCCGCCGCGCTCCGCCGCCCATGGCGACGAGGAGGAAGGCGGGGAGGACCTGCATCCCCCAGAAGAGGAGCAGCACGAAGTAGTCGAGCGAGCAGAGCACCCCGTTGACCCCGGTCTCCATCAGCAGCATCAGGACGAGGTAGAGACGCAGGTGGGAGACCACCCGCCAGGAGGCGATCATCGCGATCACGAAGAGGAGGGTGCTGAGCAGCAGCAGGGGCAGCGAGATGCCGTCGACGCCGAGGTGGTAGTTGCTCTGCACCGGCAGCGCGGTGAGCCACGGGCGCTGCTCCTCGAACGAGGTGGTGCCGCCGATGAAGTCCTGCCCGATCTGGTAGTTGAGGCCGAAGGTGGCCAGAAGCAGGGGGATCGCGGCGCCGGCCAGGGCGACGAGGCGGAGGCGGCCGCGCTGCTCGTCGGTGCGCTCGGGCAGCACCAGCAGGAGGAGCATGGTGGCCGCCGTCGTCCAGATCAGCGCGCTGAGCAGGACGGTGGGGAACTCGCCCGCGGTGGTGGTGGTGGTTCCGGTGCCGGTGCCGGTCGCCCCGGTGGCGCCCGCGGCGGCGAGCAGGTGGAGGGCGCTCATCGGGACGTCCCCACGCCGGGGAGGTGCCCGGTGGCCGCGAGGGTCACCCCGAGGGCGAGCAGCGCGGTGGCGGCGACGGCGGTCAGCAGGTAGCTGCTGAGCCTGCCGGTCCTCAGCCGGCGCGGCCCGGTGGCGGCCACCTCGAGCCCGTCGGCGACGGCGTCGGTGACGGGGTCGAGGACCCTGCGCTCCAGCAGCGTGGGGAGCGCCGCCGGGCGGGTGATCAGCAGCTCGGTGGCCCGCGTCCGCAGCGGCTCGAGGACCGCGGCGGCAGCGCCCGGCGGCACCGCCGCGGCCACCCGTGAGGCCAGCCTGGCCGCGGCCGGGTTGCGGCGCGCCCAGATCAGCCAGCCGGCGGCGGCGCCACCCGTCCCCAGCAGCGCGGTGAGGAGCAGCGCCGTCAGGGAGAAGGGCTCGTGCTGGGGCGTCGCCCCCGCGAAGATCACGTTCCCGAAGGTGGCGCGGATCCCGGGGATGCCGGCGAAGCCGACCACGGCGCTGAGCCCGGCGAGTGCCAGCAGGGGGATGCGCATGCCGTTCGGCGCCTCCCGCACCTTCTCCGGCTGGAACCCGCGGCGCCGCGCCGGCGCCCCGAGGGCGGCGACCGCGAAGAGGCGGGTCAGGGCGAGCGCGCCCAGCCCCATGGCGGCGAGGACGGCGACGAGCAGCAGCCCCTGGACCAGCCCGGGGGCGGAGGCGCCGTTGGGCAGCCGGTTGCGGAGCACCCCGCCGACCACGCCGTCGAGCGACCAGAAGCCGGAGAGGAGCACCACCCCCGCGGAGGCGGCGCAGCCGGCGAGCATGGCCCGCGAGGTCCAGGGCATCCGCTCCCAGGCCCCACCCAGCTGGCGGATGTCGCGGGTGCCGTAGGCGCGGGCCACGTTGGCGGCGGCGAGCACGAGCAGGGCCACCGCCCATGCCTGGGTGAAGAGGTGGAAGACCCCGGCGCTCAGCGCGCCCACCCCCAGCCCCACGAAGGCGAGGCCGAGGTGGCTGGAGGTCGCGGAGGCGATGATCCGCTGCATGTCGGTGTGGGTCAGCGCCACCACCGCGCCGGCCACCGCGGTGAGCGCGCCCAGCACCGCGAGCGCGGCCAGCACCGGCGGCACCTCGAGGAACAGCGGATAGGCGCGCGCCACCAGGAGGACGCCCATGATGGCGACGGTCGCCGACTGGATCAGCGCCGCCGCCGGCGGCGGGGCCTCGGCGGTGCCGGCGAGCCAGCTCTGCACCGGCAGTTGGGCCGACGTGACCGCGGCCGCCACCAGCAGCAGCAGGGCGGTGACCACCAGGGTGCGGGGACCCACGCCGGCGACGGCGCCGAGGTGGCCCCGGTGCCACTCCTGCCCGAGCAGGGTGAAGCTGAGCGGGTCGTTGAGGTCCTGGCCGGGGGTGTTCGGCAGCAGGGCGACGTTGGCGCTGAACTTGACATAGGTGAGCACCAGGGCGAGCAGCAGCGCGACGTCGCCGACGCGGGTGACGAGGAAGGCCCGGCGGGCCGCGCGCAGCGACTCCGGCCGGTGCCACCAGTGGCCCATCAGCAGCCAGGAGCAGACCGCCACCAGCTCCCACATGACATAGAGGTGGAAGTAGTTCGGGCTGGAGACGAACGCCAGCATGGCGAAGGTGCCGAGGGTGAGCAGCACGGAGTAGCGGCGCAGCCCCGCGTCGCCCCGCATGGAACCCATCGAGTGGATCTGCACCAGCATGCTGATCAGCGCCACCACCGGCATCATCACCGCGCTCAGCCCGTCGACGCGGATCCCGAGCTGGGGATGGAAGTCGCCGACCACGCCGCCGCCGAGGTCCTGGTTGGGGGCGAAGGTGATGAACGTGATCACCGACTGGTAGGGCGCGGCGTTGTTGTGCTGCAGCCGGTAGGCGAGCAGCACCAGGGAGAGCAGCAGGCTCACCCCGGTGCCGGCGATGCAGAACAGGGCGGCCCGCCGTGGCACCTCGGGCAGGTAGCTGAGAACGCAGGCGCCGAGCGGCACCAGCACCACCGCCCAGGCCAGGTTGTACATGCGGGACTCCTATCCGGCGAGCTCGTCGAGCTCGTCGACGTGCACGGTGCGGTGGCGGCGGTAGGCGAGCAGCACCAGGGCCACGGCCACCACCGCCTCGGCGGCGCCGGCCAGGATGGCGAGGAGGGCGAGGGCCATGCCGTCGAGCGGTTGGGAGGAGGCGTCGCCGAAGCGGGAGAAGCCGACCAGGGCGACCTCGGCCCCCGCCAGCATCAGCTGCAGCGCCAGCAGCACCCCGAAGAGGCTGCGCCGCGCCAGCACCCCGTAGACGCCGGCGCCGAAGACGAGGGCGCTCACCACGAGCACGTGGGTGACGCCGATGCTCACCCTCCGTCCTCGTCGCCGGGCAGCGCCGCGGCCACGCCGCTGTCGCCGGGGCGGCGGCCCTCGCGGGCGCGGATGCGGTCCTCGCGGCGGCGGCGCACCCGCTCCTCGCGCTCGGCGCGCACTCGCTCGGCGCGATCCATGTCGCGCTCCATACGGTCGCGGCGGGCGACGACGGTGGCGCCGACGGCGGCGGCGAGGAGGAGGACGCCGACCCCCTCGAAGGGCAGCGCGTAGCTGCTCAGCAGCACCCGTCCCAGGGTCGCGGTGGTGCCATGGTCGAGCAGCTCGGAGGGATAGGCACCGGTCACCCAGTCACCGCGGCTGGCGGCGGCGACGCCGATGAGCAGGGCGGAGAACCCGGCGGCGACGCCGAGGGCGAGCGGCCAGCGTTTCAGCACCGCGCTGAGCATCGGGCGCCGAGGCGCCTCGGCGTCGTCGCCGGGCCCGGGCGGGTCGGTGGTCAGCACCATCCCGGTGAGCACCACCGAGGGCACCACCCCGGTGAGGACCAGCACCGCCAGCCCCGCCACCAGGTCGGCGCCGACCACCAGCAGCAGCAGGCCCAGGCCGAGGCCGAAGCCGGCGAAGGCGAGCACCGCGGTGCGCATGTCCTTGACCGTCACCACCGCGATGGCGCCGGCCAGGGCCGCGGCGGCGCCGAGGTAGAACAGCGGACCGTTCACGCTCACCGGGTCATCCCCAGCCGCGAGAGCAGGTGCGCGCCACGTAGAGGGCTGCCGCGGCGAGCAGCGCGGCGAACAGGATCATCTCCGCCACCGTGTAGCCGTGGTCCAGCCCTCCCAGCGCGACCGCGAAGGGCACCAGGCAGGCCAGGAGAACGGCGCCGAGGGTCAGCTGGAGGAGCCGGGGCAGCTCGGGAACGGCTCCGCGC
Organism: Chloroflexota bacterium; assembly: GCA_034666485.1. Lineage (GTDB taxonomy): Bacteria > Chloroflexota > Dormibacteria > Aeolococcales > Aeolococcaceae > CF-96. The sequence goes on along the minus strand of JAXDLS010000233.1, from coordinate 6,874 downwards.
GCCTCCGACGCGCTGCCGCCAAGGGCACGCGCTCCCGCCAGAAGCCCCAGTGGCAGGACGATCCCCACGATGATGGCGATGGCCACGGCGGAGAGGGATGGCACGGCGCGCCAGTATAGAGAGCCCTGCGTGTGCCCACCTGACGATCAGACCGCGTCGTCCTCCTCGAGGTGGGGCAGGGCATGGGGCCGCGACCCCGGAGCGATGGGCGGTGCGTCGAAGAAGAGCACCAGCGAGGTGCCCGCGACGGTCAGGAGCAGCCCGACCAGGGCGACCGGGGTCACGTGCAGTCCGAGAACGGGGATGCCCACCCCCGCGTCCCAGGGGCCGGGCAGCAGGCGGGCGGCCTGGTCGCGGCCCATCCGGCTGACGGCGTCGGCGGTGGGGAAGCTCCGCTGCCCCACCACCCCGAGGACCACCAGCAGGCAGCCGGTGGCGCAGACCAGCCAGAGCCGGTTGCCCGGGCGCAGCCCGGACCGCAGGGCGTAGGCCCCGGCGACGCAGGCGAGCGCCACCGCCAGGGTGCCGATGAGGACCTCGGCCGGGGTCGGCTGCATGGGCGGCTAGCCTACAGGAGCGCGTCTGAGATCGTCCCTCCGCCGAGCACCTCGTCGCCGCGGTAGAGCACCACCGGCTGGCCGGCGGCGACCTGGGCGGCGGGCGGGTCGAGGCGGAGCCTCAGGCCGGAGGCGGTCGCCTCCTCGATCCGCACCGGGTGGGCCTGGCCGTGGGCGCGCAGCTGGGCGGTGCACCCTTCCTCCCCCACCCGCGGCGGCGCCCCGACCCAGGAGCAGGCCGCGGCCACCACGGTGTCGCGCAGCAGGGCCTCCCGAGGGCCGACCACCAGGGTGTTGCGCCCGGCGTCGAGGGAGATCACGTGCAGCGGCGTGGTGTCGGCACGGCGGGGAGCGACCCCCAGCCCGGAGCGCTGGCCGACGGTGTAGAAGGGCAGGCCGCGGTGCTCGCCGACGGTGCTCCCGTCGAGGTCGACGATCGGCCCGGGCTGGAAGCGGCCGGCCAGCCGCCGCTCCAGCTCCTCGCGGATGCCGCCGTCGACGAAGCACAGCTCCTGGGAGTCGGGCTTGGCGGCGACCCCCAGGCCGAGGTCGCGAGCCTGCGCCCGCACCGCCTCCTTGCTGGCGCTCGCTCCCACCGGGAAGACCGCGTGCGCCAGCCGGTCCTGGCCCAGCTGGTAGAGGGTGTAGGCCTGGTCCTTGCGGTGGTCGGCGCCGCGGTGGAGGGTCCAGGCGCCGTCGCGCCGTCCGACGCGCGCGTAGTGGCCGGTGGCGAGGTGGCCGGCGCCGAGGGCGAGGGCACGCTCGAGGAGCACGCCGAACTTCACCCTCTGGTTGCAGCGCACGCACGGGTTGGGAGTGCGCCCGGCCGCGTACTCGGCCTCGAAGTCGGCGATCACCGCAGCCTCGAACTCCTCCTCGAGGTTCCACACGTAGTGGGAAATGCCGAGGCGGGCGGCGGTGCGGCGGGCGTCGGTGACGGCGTCGACGCCACAGCAGCCACGGTCACGGGTGACCGCGGCGCGGCGCGGCCACATCGCCAGGGTGACGCCGACCACGTCGAGGCCGCGGGCCACGCAGCGGGCGGCGGCGACCCCGGAGTCGACCCCTCCGGACATCGCCACGGCGACGGTGCCGCGGCCGGGGACGAGGTCGAGCGGGTCGTCGGGCAGCACCGGGGCGGCGGTCGCCGGCGTGAGAAGCCCGGGCTGGCTCATGTGGCCAGCTCGCCCTCCACCGGGTCGACGCGGACGCCGAGGTCGGCGCACCAGGCGAGGCTGCGCTCGACGTCGTCCGGCTCGCCCTCGACCTCGAGCACCACCCAGCCCTCGTCGCGGGTGACGTCGGCGCGGCGGATGTTCGTGACCACGGCGAAACGGCTGCCCAGCTGATGGATCACGGGCTCGGTCACCAGCCGCGGGCTGAAGGTGAGCCGGACCCGTCGACGCGCCACCTCCCGGCTAGCCGGCGGAGGCGATGCCCCCGGCGACCGCGGGAACGATCGAGAGATCGTCGTTCTCGCCGACCGGGGTGTCGAGGCCCTGCCCGAAGCGGATGTCGGCGTCGTTGAGGTAGATGTTGATGAACTGCCGCAGCTGGCCCTCGGGGCCGTAGAGGCGGTCGTTGAACCCCGGGTAGCGGGCCTCGAGGTCGCGCAGCACCTCGGACACGGTGCCGCCGTCGACCTCGACCTCGGGCTTGCCGTCGGTGAGCCGGCGAAGCGGCCCGGGGACGCGGATGGTGACTGCCATGTGTCGTGCTGACCTCCTGCGGCGGGGTACCGAACCGTCCCTGAGTATACCGGCGCCCGTTTGCCCGGGCGTCTGCGCTCAGGCGGGAGTGGGGGTGGCGGTGGGGACGCGCGGCGCGGCGAGGGCGGGTGCGTCGGCGGCCGCCCCGAACCGCTCGCGGAAGGCCCGGACCGACGGCGGGATCGCCTCCCCGAGGTGGGTGCGGCCGTTCAGCACCTCGGCGGTCTTGAGCCCGTGCCCGGTGATGTAGGCGACCACGGTCTCGTCGCCGCGCCAGCGCCCGGCGCGGGCCAGCTTGGCGAGCACGCCGACGGTGACGCCGCCGGCGGTCTCGGTGAAGATGCCCTCGGTGCGGGCGAGCAGCTCCATGCCCTCGAGGATCTCCTCCTCGGTGACGCAGTCGACCACGCCGCCGGTGTTGCGGGCGATCCTGACCACGTAGCCACCGTCGGAGGGATTGCCGATGGCGATGGACTTCGCGATGGTGTCAGGCCTGACCGGAACCACGTGCCCGTCGGCGCGCTGGAAGGCGGCGGCGACCGGGGAGCAGCCCAGCGCCTGGGCGCCGGTGAGCCGTGGCATGGCGGCGCCGGACCCGGTCACCAGGCCGAGGTCGATGAGCTCGCGGGCGGCGCGGTGGTGCTTGACGAACTGGCAGCCGGAGGCGATGGGGATGACGATCTCGTCGGGAAGGCGCCAGCCCAGCTGCTCGGCGGTCTCGTAGGTGAGGGTCTTGCTCCCCTCGCTGTAGAAGGGGCGGATGTTGATGTTGCAGAAGGCCCAGTCGAGGAGGTCGACGAGCTCGGTGCAGAGCCGGTTGACGTCGTCGTAGTTGCCGTTGATGCGCACCATCGTCGGCTTGAACACCGCGGTGGTGGCGACCTTGGCCTCCTCGAGGTTGGCGGGGATGAAGACGTAGCCGCGCAGACCGGCGCGGGCCGCGTAGGCGGCGACGGCGTTGGCGAGGTTGCCGGTGCTGGCGCAGGCGATGGTCTCGAAGCCCTGCCGGCGCGCCCACGACACCGCGACGCTGACCACCCGGTCCTTGAAGGAGTTGGTGGGGTTCATGGTGTCGTTCTTGATGTACAGGTTGCGCAGCCCCAGCACGTCGCCGAGATGGGGCGCGTGCACCAGCGGGGTGAAGCCCTCGCCCAGGGTCACCGGCTCGTCGTCGTCGAGCTCGACGGGGAGCAGGTCGCGGTAGCGCCAGATGCTCGGCGGGCCCGCGCTGATCGACTCGCGCGAGACCCGGCGGGCCACCTCCGCGTAGTCGTAGCGCACGTCGAGCGGCCCGAAGCACAGGTCGCAGACGTGCGTCGGCGACACCGGGATCTCGGTGCCGCACTCGCGGCAGAGCAGCGACAGGATGCGGGACAAGGCCGGATCAGTCTAGCAGGGCACCTGCGAGGAGCCCGACCAGGCCGTCCCCGGTCACGGAGCCGGCTCCAGCTCCACCACCAGCGGGCTGCGCCCGGCGCGGTCGGGCGCCCCGGCGACGAGGTCGTCGTAGGCGAGCTGCGACCACGACTCCATGTTCAGGTAATGGCGGCGCATCGCCTCCAGGCCGAGCACCTCGCCCTCGAGCTTCTCGGTCTCGCGCACCGTCACCCTGCTCGAGCGGGGCTCGACCAGGAAGACCAGGCCCAGGTGCACCTGCGACACCGGTGTGGTGTCGTCGTTGAGAAGCGCCACCAGCCGGGCGGTGGCAGGGCCGGGGCAGCAGACCTCCTCCCGCCACTCGCGGCGCAGGCCGCCGACCACCGGGTCGCCGGCGACACCGTCGCCCGGGTTGATATGGCCGCCGGCGCCCAGCGAGTAGAGGTGGTGGAGCCGGTGCTCGCTGGACTGGCGGAGCCGCCGGGTGAGCAGGTAGGTGCCGTCGTCGTGGCGGACGATGCAGTAGGGGATCACCTGCTGCTGGGAGGGGTCGTCCTCCACCTGCCCGCGGGGCCGGTACTGGGCGGCGGCCCGGATGGTGCGCAGCACCCGCACCAGCCCGGTCGTCACCAGCCCGTGCCAGGCGCCGTCGGGGAAGATCGTCCGGCGGGGGATGCAGAGCACCTCCTCGCCGTGACGCCCCCCGGTGACGCCGGTGGCGCGGGTCCCGGTCCGAACCGATGTGGCCACCTGTTTCCTCTGGGCTCTGGGCTCGACCCCAAGTCTACCGAGCGGAGCGATCCTCCCTCAGCCGCTCTCCGCCGCCCCGCGACCGGAGCTGGTGAGCTGGAGGGCCCGGTCGACGCCCGGCTCGTCGGGCACCAGGCCCGCCCCGGTCGCGCTGCCGTCGTCGAAGAAGCAGAAGGAGAGGGGCACGCCGGCGGCGATCTGCACCATGCCGCAGTCGTACCGGACGCCGTTGCGGGTGCGGTGCTGGAAGTCGCCGGTGCCGAAGCCGACCTGCGAGGCGCCCCTGATGAAGCCCTTCTCGAAGGTGGCCAGCCCGTTGCCGCGCGACCGCACGACCACGAAGATGAAGGAGGGGACCTGGTCGCGCCCGTAGACGCCGACCAGCATGCCCTCGCCGTCGGCCCCGGAGTTCCGGCGGGCCTGCTGGGCGAGCGCATCGACGGTCGCACCCTGGATCTGGGGTAGCCCCTCGACCGAGGCCGGGGTGGTCAGCGCCTGGGCGGCGCGGCCGTGGAGGACGGCGACGAGGACCGCCACCAGGACGATGAGGACGACCACCGCGACGACGAGGAGGCTGGCGGTGGGCACCGACTTCGAGGCGGAGGCGGACGGCGCCGCCGGCGTGGACGCCGGGGGCGGCGCCGAGGCGCCGGTCGCCGGCGCCGACCACGCGGCGGCGGCCGGGGCGGAGGCGGACGCGGGTGGCGAGTAGGGTGTCGGGGCGAGCGGCCGAGCAGGGCCTGGGATGGTCGCCGCGGGCGCGGTCGAGACGGAGATGGGCTCCGACCAGGAGGGCGCTGCCGGCTTGGAGGGAACCGCCCCCGCCGGGTCCCACGCTCCCGCCGCACCGGACGCCGGCGACGAGGGCCCGGCGGCCGGTGCGTGGGGCACCGCAGGGGTGGAGGGCGGCGCGGCGGTGCTGGGGCGTGCGGCTCCGCACTTCCAGCAGGCCACGGCGGCGTTGTTCGAGCCACAGCTCTGGCAGGTCCACAGGTCCATTCGCGCATCTCCCCGGCTGGGCCGCCGGCCGTCCGGCCGCGTCCTGGCCCCCGTGCCGCGCAAGGCTACTCCACGCTGCAGGGGCTCGGTGAGCGGCTACACCGGCAACTTCAGCAGGGCGTACTCCATGGAGTCGGCGAGCGCGGCCCAGGAGGCCTCGATGATGTTGGGCGAGCACCCGACCGTGCTCCACCGCCGGCCGTCCCGGATGTCGCCCGACTCGATGAGCACCCGGGTCACCGCGTGGGTGCCGGCCGCCTCGTCGAGGATGCGCACCTTGTAGTCGTGGAGGCGGACGTGTGCGATCTGCGGGAAGGGGGGCGTCAGCGCCTTGCGCAGCGCCAGGTCGAGGGCGTTCACCGGGCCGTTGCCCTCGGCGGCGGTGTGGTGCACCTCGTCTCCGATGCGGACCTTGATGGTGCCCTCGCTGATCACCGCGCCGTTGCCGTGCCGGCGCTCGGTCAGGGCGATGAAGTCGAGCAGGGTGAAGGGCGCGGCGTACCCCTCGCGCATCCGCCGGATCACCATCTCGAAGGACGCGTCGGCGCCCTCGAAGGAGTATCCGCGGAGCTCCATCTCCTTCAGCTGGCGCAGCAGCCGCCTGGTCACGGGGTCGTCGCGCTCGACGTCGACGCCGAACTCGCGCGCCTTGTACAGGACGTTGCCGCGGCCGCCGAGGTCGCTGACCAGCACCCGCGCGTGGTTGCCCACCAGGGTCGGGTCGATGTGCTGGTAGGCGTCCTGGTGGCGCATCACCGCGGCCACGTGCTGGCCGCCCTTGTGGGCGAAGGCACCCTCGCCGACGAACGGCTGCTGCGGCGACGGGGTTCGGTTGGCGATCTCGGCGACGAACTGGGAGGTCTCGGTGAGATGGCGCAGCCCGTCGTCGCTCAGCGTGTCCACGGCCAGCTTGATGCGCAGGTTGGGCACCACGCTGCACAGGTTGGCGTTGCCGCAGCGCTCACCGAGGCCGTTGATCGTCCCCTGCACCATGTCGGCACCCGCCTCCACCGCCGCCAGGGTGTTGGCCACGGCGAGGTCGCAGTCGTTGTGGCAGTGGATCCCCACGCGCACCCCCCGACCGTTGCCCTCGCCGAGCCCGGCGAGCCGCTCCAGGAGGGCGTCGACGCCACGCACCACCTCGTGGGGCATGCGCCCGCCATTGGTGTCGCAGGCGACGATCCAGCTCGCGCCCGCCTCGGCGGCGGCGGTGCAGGTGGCCAGCGCGTAGTCGCCGTCGGCCTCGAGGCCGTCGAAGAAGTGCTCGGCGTCGAAGATCACCTCACGCCCCCGCTCGCGGAGCAGCCGCACCGAGTCGTGGATCATCGCCAGGTTCTCGTCGCGGCTGCAGCGCAGCACCTCGCGCACCTGCCAGGCGCTCGACTTGCCCACGAGGGTGCACACCGGGGCGCCGCTGTCGAGCAGGTCGCGGAGGTTCTCGTCCTCGGCGGCGGCGATGTGGGCGCGGCGGGTGGCGCCGAA
>JAXDLS010000232.1:0-5538 GCA_034666485.1 Chloroflexota bacterium | reverse complement strand
CGAAGGTGCCCGCTCTCGCCGACTGATCAGTCCCCTGCCCGGCGTCACCGCTGAGGCCGACGTTCTCGGCGCGCACGCCGTTTCCCCCCGCGTCTAGGTGCCATTCCCGTCGTCGTCCAGTCCGACGACGGTGACTCCCTGCGGCTTCCTCGATCCGGGCGCCAGCTCACAACCACTGGGGGGCCGTGATCCGGCACTCCGTGCACCGGTCCGCGCTTCCTGGCGACACCATATGGCCGTCACCGGTGTCGAACGATGCCCGGAGGTGTGCCCGCCCACCCCTGTCACCGGGTGGTGACAACAGGGTGGCCCTCTCCCGGCGGTCCTGTCGCGATGGGCTCCGACCCCGCCCGGTGGGCGGCCCGACCCGTCCGCAGCCTCGGCGCCGGCGGAGGGGCCGGCGGAGGCGCTGGCGGGGAGCCGCGCCTGGGGCGGAGGAGTGAGGCCTACTCCGCCCGTGCTTCCAGCTTGGCCGCCGCCGCCTCGCGACCCTGCACCCTGGTCCGCTCCGCTGCGGCCTGGCCGTAGGTCTCGAAGAGCTTGCCCACCACCTTCCTGCCGTCGTGGAGCGCCCAGCGCGTCTCGCCGCCGACCTTGATGAGCTTGAGTGCGTAATCCACGGTGCTGTCCTCGTGATCGGGGGAAGGCGACATATCCACGGTGACAGATCTGGCCGCCACCTGACCAAGGTTCACGAAGTCGTCGCTGCGGGTGCGGGCGTCCGCCGGCACCGGCAGCGCCCGGCCGCGCAGGGGCAGGGCCACCATCCGGAGGTGGCGGTAGATGTCCGCGTAGGCCTCGACGGCCCCGGTCTCGCGGTAGGCGATGCCCCGCGCCTCGCAGAAGTCCCGCACCAGCGGCGCCGCCCGCCGGAGCTGGGAGCGCGGCATCCTCGGGAAGAGGTGGTGCTCGATCTGGCAGCTGAGGACGCCGGTGAGGTAGTCGGTCACCGGGTGGGCGCGGAGGTTGCGGGCGGTGAGCACCTGGCGGCGGAGGAAGTCCATCTCCTCGTCCTGCTCCAGCACGGCCATGCCGGTGTGGTTGGGAAGGAAGGCCAGGCCGAGGTAGAGCCCGAGCAGGAGCTGGTGGAGCAGCGCGAAGACCAGCCCGCGTCCCACCCCGAGCACCACGATCAGGCCCCCGGCGTAGGCGACGGCGTGGGCCACCAGCAGGACCGCCTCGACGGTCGTGTTGCGTCCCGCGCGGCGCAGCATGAAGCCGGCGGTCTGGACGCGGATCAGGAACGCCTCGAGCGAGAGCAGCCCCCAGATCGCCGACGCCTGGTGCCGGGTGATCCGGCGGCTCACGCCCCTGATCCCCGGCAGCTGGATGCGGCTGACGGCGATCGGACCGCCGTCGATGTCGGGGTCGACGCCCAGCCGGTTGGGCTGGGCATGGTGGAGGTTGTGCTTCTCGGCCCACCAGCCGGCGCTGCCGCCCAGGCAGAGGTCGAAGAGGAAGAGGCCCAGGAGGTGGTTCCGGCGGGACGACCGCAGGATCTGGTTGTGCTCCGCCTCGTGGGCCAGGAAGCCCAGCTGGCCGAACAGGAAGGCCCCGGGCGCGGCCCAGACCAGCACCCACCAGCTGCCCCGGAACAGGCCGATGCCGGCGGCGACGCCGGCGATCATGACGGTCAGCGCCACCGCCTGCGGCACATAGCGGAGCGGGTGCCGCTCCAGCAGCCCCCGGTCGGCGACGATCCGCTTCAGCTGGGCATAGTCGGCGGCCCCGGCGCTGATGCGCGAGGCGCGGACGGCAGTCTCGACCGCAGATGTCATGTGCAGAGCCCTCGATCGTCCGGATGCCCCTGGAGGGGCGATGGCGGCGGCAGGACGCGGGGGGCGCGCAGCTCAGACCCGGCGGCGATGGCCGAGAGGGCTGACGGTCCGCACCTCGAAGCCGAGGCGTCGCAGAGCGGCCCGGGCCTGGGTGGTGTTGAAATCGAGGACGTCGATGCCGGTCGCCCGGCCGAAGACCTCCTTGACCGGGTAGAGCCGCCGGTCGATCTCGACGGCGTGCTGCCGGACCACCCCGAAACCACCGTCACTGACCGCGCGCAGCACGTCCGCCTTCCGCAGGCGCACCCTCTCTCCGCGCACGATCAACTCGACGGCCTCCGCCCGAGGCATCCCGGGGTCCTCCCTGAGCTCCGATCAACACTCACCATAACAACAACCACAACCCTACCATCCCGCCACCCGGCGGGTCGGGACCGCGGGCCGGTCATCACCGACCCGCCGCTGCGGCAGGTGATCTGTCACCCTGGGACCACAGTGGAGATCCTCAAGGTCTCGGCGACCTCCAGGCCGGTCTCGGTGGCGGGCGCGGTCGCGGGCGTCATCCGCACCGCGGGCCGGGTCGAGGTCCAGGCGATCGGCGCCGGCGCCGTCAACCAGGCGGTGAAGGCGATCGCCATCTCCCGCGGCTACGTCGCCCCCGGCGGCATCGAGCTGTGCTGCGTGCCCTCCTTCGTCGAGATCCAGATCGACGGCGAGATGCGCACCGGGATCCGGCTGGTGGTCGAGGTCCGGCACGCTCGTGACGGGCAGGGAGTGCCCTGAGGGTGGCCGCCGACCTCAGGCCTCCGATGGCGGAGTGCGACGTCCTCCGCAGGGCCGCCGAGCTCCTGGCCGAGGGACGGTCCGCGGTGTGGACCCGTGACTTCCCCGAGCTCCACCTCGACGGCGACCCTGGGGTGTGCCTCCGGGTGTTCGCCAACCTCGCCCTGGAGGGATGGGTGATGCTGGACTCCTCGGGAGCCCACATCCTGCGGGTGCTCGCCGGCGGCCACCGCCGGCTCGCCGAGAGCACCTGAGCCATGGCCAGGTCGCCCCGTCCGAGCCGATATGATCGAACCGTGTGGTCGCGCGCTCGGAGGTCCCACCGCTGGTGATGGCAACGTGGTAGTGTGGCCGATGGACACCTCAGCCGAGGTGATCCCGCCCGCGGTCGTCGTTGCCTTCTCGCACGGACACGCAGGTCCATGACGTTGGGAGGCAGGAGACACCAGGTGCGGGCAGACACTACCGACAGAGTGGTGTCCGATCGCGGCCTCCGCGTCATCGCTGCAGGCGGTGCCTTGCCGCCTTCCGCAGCTTCAGCTCAGCGGCGCCGCCGGCGCCATCGGGAGAACTAGTCCATGTCGGCCGATCAGGTCTTGCATTGCCGCGACTGCGGCGTCGACTTCACGTGGACCTCGGGAGAGCAGGAGTTCTATGCCTCTCGCGGTCTCACCAACGCGCCCAGCCGGTGCCCTGACTGCCGCAGCGCCCGGAAGGCGTCGGGTGGGGGCGGAGGCGGCGGCCGTCCCGGAGGCGGGAACGGTGGTGGCTACAGCGGTGGCGGTGGCGGTGGCGGCGGCTACGGCGGTGGCGGTGGCGGCGGTGGCTACGGCGGCGGCCAGCGTGAGATGCACGAGGTCAAGTGCGCCTCGTGCGGTGGCGTGGCCAGGGTGCCCTTCGTCCCGCGCGGCGATCGCCCGGTCTACTGTCGCGACTGCTTCAGTAGCGGAGTTCGTTGACACGGCTCAACCGTAGGGGCGAGTTCGCACAGGGTCCGCCGGAACCACTGCGGCGGGCGCGGGTGCTCGCCGCAGTGATCGGCGGGAGGTCTGCATGACGAAGCCGGGCGGACGCCCTGCGCCCGTCGTCCCCACTCCGAGCGATCACCTGGTCGGCACCGCCGAGCTGCTCATCGTCAAGGGGAAGGAACAGGGCCACCTCACCCCCGACGACATCCTCGCCGGCTTTCCCGACCTGGAGGCCGACCCGGATCACCTCGAGCGCATCTTCGCGGTCTTCCGCGAGATGGGCATCGACGTGTCCGACGGCGATCGCGACTTCGAGAGCGTCGACGACGCCGACGCCGACGCGGTCGAGGAGGCCGAGGCCTTCGCCTCCGCCGCGCTCGACGACCCGGTGCGGATGTACCTGAAGGAGATCGGTCGGGTCCCCCTGCTGCGCAAGGAGCAGGAGGTCGAGTACGCGACCGCGATCGAGCTCGGCGACGAGGACGCGCGCCGCCGCCTCACCGAGGCGAACCTCCGGCTCGTCGTCTCCATCGCGAAGAAGTACATGGGCCGTGGCATGTCCTTCCTGGACCTCATCCAGGAGGGCAACCTGGGGCTGATCCGCGCGGTCCAGAAGTTCGACCACCGCCGCGGCTTCAAGTTCTCGACCTACGCGACGTGGTGGATCCGCCAGGCGGTGTCACGCGCCCTCGCCGACCAGGCGCGGACGATCCGCGTGCCCGTCCACATGGTGGAGAGCATCAACAAGCAGATCCGCGTCTCTCGCCGCCTCGTCCAGGAGCTGGGCCGCGAGCCCACCGACGAGGAGATCGGTGAGGAGATGGGGATCACTCCCGACCGGGTGCGCGAGATCGTCGCCATCGCACGCGACCCGGTGTCGCTGGAGACCCCGGTGGGCACCGAGGACGACGCGCACCTCGGCGACTTCATCGAGGACAAGATGGCGCCGGCACCGCTCGAGATCGCGTCGCTGGCGATGCTCCGCGCCGAGGTCGAGCAGGTTCTCGACACCCTCACACCGCGTGAGCGGCGCGTCCTGCAGCTCCGCTTCGGCCTGGTGGACGGACAGCAGCGCACCCTCGAGGAGGTCGGACGGCGGTTCGGTGTGACCCGCGAGCGCATCCGTCAGATCGAGGCCAAGGCGCTGCGCAAGCTGCGCCATCCGGCACGGCGCGGACGGCTCACCGACTTCCTCGAGTAACCGGCACGCGCTCGTCATCCGCCGTCGCGCGGGAGGTGATACCGTGATCTGGTGAACACGCTCGACGACAGGAAGCAGGAGCAGATGCGCCGCGCGTCCGCAGCCGCGCGCGGCGGTGACATGATGAGCTTCCTGACTGCGTGTCACCGCGCCGAGATCAGCGCATACGCATATCTCGCCGAGCTGCAGCGCGCCGACGACCTGCTGCCGCAGGACCGCGCGAATCTCGCCACCATCGCCCGTGAGATGGACTGCTACCGGGGGAAGCACGGCCGTCTCCCCCACGAGCAGGCGCCGGACTCCTCACGCCGCTCCTGGTTCCGCCGCCGCTGATTCGCGGGGGGCCACCGTGCGGCCTTCTCAGCGCCTCTCTGACGCTGGAAGGCCGCGACACCGGGTCTGTCCACCGTCAGGCGGAATCCTCGGGTGTCAGATCCCAGCTGCGATCAGACCAGGGGACGAGTGGCCGACAGGGGATGCGAGGACGCCCAGTCGCCGCCCGCCATCGACTGGCCACAACCCAGGTTGTCGCCCCAGCGCTCGCGACGCTCACGCGACTCCTGGCCATAGTCCGCACACGGCGGGGTCGGAGTCGTGGTGTTCATCGTCGGAGCGGAAGTCCAGGTGCTATCGCTCATTCAGTGACCTCAGGGATGCGATGCCGAAGCCGGTGTGCGGCTCGTTCCGCCACAGCGTAGCAGGATGTCACAGATCCACCGGAACGGCGCACATGTCCTCGTTTCTCCTTCCTCCGCCGGGTATTTCCGGGTTTTCGACGCGAGAACGCCCGAAGGCGTATGGTGGTGAT
>JAXDLS010000231.1:0-2688 GCA_034666485.1 Chloroflexota bacterium | reverse complement strand
CATGGCGCGTCTCGTCGTCGCAGTCGATCAGGCACCCGGAGATCGCCTCCAGGAGCGGCGCAGACGGAGAGGCAAGAAGCTCGCCGAACGGCGTCTGTCCAGCGAGCACGAAATCCACACCATGGGCCTGATCGTCGAGCGCCCGGCGAATCCATGCCTCGTTCGACCGCTGCCGCCAGCCGGTGTCCGCACCGGCGGGCACGCCGATCTCGTCGAAATCATGGATCGCCAGTGCGGGCAGCAGCTCGCGCAGCGGGTCGAGCGCGAAGGTCTTCCCTGCCCCACTCGCTCCGAAGAGGAGGAGCAACACGTCAGCCTGCCCCCGCTCCCGAGTGCCGAATCTTGACGCGGGCTGAGCATAGCAACGGCCCGGGGCCTCGTCGCCGGGAGCTATCCTCCGGCCGATGGCCCAGGCAGGGGACCGGAGCGCACGGCTTCGTGGTCTGCAGGCTGGTCGCCTCGCTGGGGCGATGTAGCGGCCCCGGCGCAGAGGTTCGCCTGGTGGTCGAGTCGCCCTCATCGAAGCGCTGCATGACCGCGGCATGGCCAAGAGCCCAGTTCACCCGGTCCACGCCCACGAACTTGGCGAGGGCCACCGCGCGAGCCATCTTCGCCCGGACCCGAAGCACCCCCGCCGGGCCCGCCTCGCTCAGCCACCGCCGAGCGCCCATCCCGATGGCCAGGAACTCCGCCTCGGCGGGAGAGGTTGCCGTGGGGGTGCGGGACAGCGGGCCCGCCGGCTGCGGCGGGAAGTGCCCGTCGTCGATGCGCGGGTTCCCCGGCGTGGTGCGGAGGTGACGCGCAACCTCGGCGGCGCCGGTGGTGCCGACATGCACGGCCACGACCTCGTCGCCGTGCTCACGGACCCAGACCTCCTCACCGCGCAACTCATGGGGCACGAGTACTGGCACCAGTCGAAGTCGACCATGGGAGTGGTGCGTCCCACCATCCTGCCCAGCGAGCGGCGAGGGTGCAGGTGGCGGCGCCGTCGAGGCGATGCCGGGCGCGGTCGTAGCGCTGGGTGGTCCGGGGGGCGGCGTGACCGGCGTCGTCCTCCACCTGGTGGAGGGTCACGCCGGCGTTGGGGGCGGCGGTGATGAAGGTGTGCCGGCAGCCCGCACCCGCCTCGCTACAGCCCCAGATAGCCCGAGGCGTTGTCGTCGAAGAGCTCGGCCTCGCGGACGTAGCCCATCAGGGTGTCGAGGCGGACGTGCCCAGACTGCGCCATGACCCAGACGTCAACCCGCTGTGTGCGCTAGCGGGCGAGGACCTCCCGGCCATCCAAGGAGGCTCTGGAGCCCGCGGACGGCCTCAATTCAGCCCACGTGGGCACGCGACCGCATAGCCGGCGAAGCGGTCGAGCGAGTGGCGGCCCCGGCCATACCGTCGGGTGGTCGTGGGGTCGGCGTGGCCGGCACTGTCCTGGACGTCGCGGAGCGGCACGCCGGCGTCGAGCGCCAGGGTGACGAAGCTGACGCGCAGCGAATCCGTCGTCTAAGCTGAGGCACGCGGGCACGGGCCGGGGCGGCGTGGCCGGGCGACCACGCCTCGGCCGGCGGTGCGGGGCACGTCGAGCCGACCGGCCGAGCCCTTGGAGGGAAATGAGATGGAGCAGAGGCCGCTTGCGCCGTCACGCGTCATCTCGGCGAACAAGCCGAGCGTCGTCGCCGTCCTGGTCCGTGAACTGGCGCTTCTGTACGCGCAGGGTCTCGCGCTGGGAGACATGGACCCCCTGAGAATCCTGGATGTGCAGACGCCCCCGGACTTCGATCCCCGCAGCCGGGAATGGGGCGTGGGCCGGCGGGAGGACGGGCAGTACGTCCTAGTGGTGTGCCACGAGGGTGAAGTGGAATGGAGCCTGTTCCCCGGCATTCTCCCGCTCGCCCACAGCCATCCGTACGAGGTCCGCTTCGTCACCGCGACGGGCGGTGTTGGGAACCTGCAGCACGACGTCGCCTTCAGACAGGGCATCCACCTCCTGAACCTGATCAACGAGCTGCTCCCAGCCGACGGCGTGGTCGAGTTCACCGCGGCCCTGCCGCGGCTCGTCCCGTCCAACCAGGACATCAGGGCGAACTACGCGGTGGGCGGCCGGCTCGGCCTGCCTGAGCTGCTGTTCACCCCGTACCGCTACGACTCGGAGAAGGGCACTCTGTCCATCGACAAGCGTCATCCCGGCCTCGTGATCACCTTCGGCCCGGCGCTCGGCGTGCGCCGGGAGACCATCCCCGAGCGCATCCGCGGCTACCAAGAGGTGGTCAGCCTGTTCGTATCGCCCATCGCCATCGGCTACGGGCTCCCGAACCACCTCACGCAGGTCTGGTCGGGCTGGCTCCGCTGTGGATGGGCTGATCAGGCGGGGGGCATGTCGCTCTCCTCCGCGCCTCCACCAGAGCGGGCGCAGGCCGCCAGCCGGCCGGAGGTCGAGGAGGCCGTTGTGAAGATGGGCCGCACGATCCCGCCGTCCGCCATGCCGTGAGGCATGCGGCGACAAGGTGCCGGCGGCGCGCGGCTCCAGCCGGACACCGCCCGATGTTCGGGCCGCGCCAGCCCACCGGGCCGTGCGCTCGAGCGACGACCGCGGATGCTCCCCGAGTTGCTCTGAGCGCTCGCGTACCAGGCCCAGGTGCTCGAGCAGATCGCCGGTGGCGGGAAAGGCCCTGGCCACGGGGTTTCGCTCGCCGCGCA
>JAXDLS010000230.1:0-3919 GCA_034666485.1 Chloroflexota bacterium | reverse complement strand
GAGCGAGACCTGCAGGCCCTCCTTCAGGCGGGCCTGGACCGCGGTCACCGCCTCCTCCACCGCGCTGCTCACCTGGGTGGGCAGCGGCTTGAGGCTGAGGGTGTCGGACTCGAGGAGGGAGAAGTCGAGGATGGTCTCGACGATGTCGTAGAGCTTCTTGGAGGCCACCTGGATGTCGTGGAGCGCCTCGGTCTTGTGGGCGTCGTCCCAGGTCTCCCAGCACATCTCCAGCAGGTCGCCCATGCCCATGATCGCGGTCAGCGGGGTGCGCAGCTCGTGCTGGACGGTGCCGAGGAAGTCGGACTTGAGGGCGTCGAGCTCACGAAGGCGGCGCACCGTCTCGCGCTCCTGCTCGAAGAGCCGGGTGTTCTCGAGGGCGATGGCGGCATTGTTGGCGAGCACCGCCAGGGTCTGCTCCTGGCCATCGACCGGGGGCTCGCCGGCGCGGGTGATGACCGCCAGGGCCCCCACCACGGCGTCCTGGGAGAACATCGGCACCGCGAGCAGGCCTCCGGCCTGCCAGCCCGGCGGTGGCCGGTCGACTCGGACCGAGCGCCCCTGGAGCAGCTCGCCCACCACCTTCCAGCTGGAGAGGTCGGGGGAGTGGCCCTCGACCCCATGGGCGGCGCGCAGCGTCAGGTTGTCGCCGTCGCGCATCAGCAGCAGCGCCGCCGATCCGTGTCCGGCGATGGCGGCGGCGGCCCCCACCACCGCCTCCTGGAGGCCGACGACGCCGCGAGTGGTGGTGGTCAGGGCCCGGGAGACGCCGCCGAGCTCGTCCACGGCGCCGTCGAGGCGGGCGCGGGCCTGCTCGATCTGGGTGACGTACTCGGCGATCTCGGCGCGCATGCGGTTGACGCCGTGGGCGAGGCGCCCGAGCTCGTCCGAGGAGGTCACCGGGATGTCGGTGGAGTAGTCGCCGCCGGCGATGCGGGCGACGCCGCGCTCGAGCCGGTTGACCGGCCGGCGCACGAAGCGCTCGACGAAGACGAAGACCAGCAGCGCGGTGCCCAGGATGGCGAAGATGGCGATCAGGCCCAGGGTGAACTCGTCGCTCCGGGTGTCGCCCGCGAAGTCGGAGAGCCTCACCTCGACGCCCACGTAGCCGGCGGGCTTGCCGTCCGGGCCCTGGAGCGGCACGAAGCTGCCCGCCACGGTGCCGACACCGGACACCTCGTAGGTGCCCTGGGGCTGCGAGCTCCCGGCCCGCACCGCCGTCTCGATGACCGGCGGGGTGATGCTCCCGGACGACTGCCTGCCGTCCTGGGTGAGCCGGGCGAGGACGGCCGGCTTTGCGATCGGGATGAACGCGGTCGCGTATCCGATCACCCCCTGGAAGTGCTGCAGCTCGTCGACCAGAGGCAGCAGCTCGATCACGGCGAAGAGCGGCTTTCCGTTCCTGTCGACGATGGTGTCACCGGCGACGGCGAAGGCATGGAGGGCGCCCTTCGCGTCGGGGAGGAGCTCGATCCCGTAGGCCGACCGGCCGGCGAGCGCCTCGCGCAGCGTGAACGAGGAGGTGGGGGGGGCGACCTTGTTGGCGGGGGCATAGGTGGTGAAGTCGGGCTCGACCAGCACCGTGTACTCGCCGAAGGCGCCGGTCCCGGAGGTCTTGATCTCCTGCTCGAACGCCGTCAGGGTGGCCTGGAAGTCGGCGGGGGTTCGGGTCTGCGCGAGCTTGTTCACGGTCAGGGCAACCGTCCTGGCATCGAGCTGCAGGGTCGGCTTGGTGATGTGCTCGAAGAGCTGACCGATGACCTTGGCGCGATTGCCGGAGTTGGTGATCGCGGCGGTGCGGGTCTGCTGCTCGCGGCTGAGCAGCAGGAAGGCACCGATGCCGACCACGAGGATCAGCGAGAGCGCCACCCCCGCGGCGAGCAGGCGCAGGGCGAAGGAGGAGCGGAAGCGACTCCTCACCCAGCGACCTCCGCCACCCGGCAGGGCGGCGTCAGCTCGAGGTCGCCGTCCACCGCCGCCGCACCACGACCACCAGGCCGGCGAGGGCGGCGAGGTCGAGAAGGCCGAAGAGAGGCCAGATGATGAGGCCATGCCCGAAGGTCAGCCCCGAGACCAGCCCCACGGTCTCGTCGTGATGGGGCTGGTCTGGGGTTCCGAGCCCCGACTGCCCGCCGCCGCCGCTCGGGCGCTGCGACGATCCGGTCGGGAGGTTGCTGAGGTAGACGCCCCTGGTGGTCCCCGCCGGCGAGGTCGGCACCAGGTCGGCCGAACCCGATCCGGGCACCGTGCCGCCTCCGGAGCCGGATGACGCGTCCGGCGCCGGCGACTGCGAGGACCCGCTGCCGACGCTGGGCAGCCCGGGGGGGAGCAGGGCTCCCAGCAGGCAGGTGCCGCCCAGCGAGGCGGTGCAGCTCGATCCGAGCAGGCAGAGCAGGGTGCCGACGCAGGCGCCCGAGCTCGCCGCCGACGACCCCGGGGACGGCGGGGGGGTCGGGACGGTGCCGACCACGCAGGTCTGGAGCAGGGTGGCGACGCAGTTGCCGCCGATCTTCAGCACGCCGCAGAGGAGCACGCAGAGACCCCTGCTCGACGTGGGCGCCGAGCAGCCGCTGGCGCCCTGGGTGCAGGTGCCGGCAGCGGGGGTGGAGGAGCAGGCGCCGAGAAGCCCCAGCAGGCAGCCGCCGGACGCAGCCGTCGGGGCGGGCCCGGCGGCCGTGGAGCAGGTGCCGAGGAGCCCGAGCAGGCAGCCGCCTGCCGCGGCCGGCGGGGCGGGCGCGGCGGGGGTCGAGGGCGGTGCCGGCGTCGTGGTGGTCACCGCCGCAGCGCTCGGCTTCAGCGTGGGAGCCGGGGTGGTCGCGGGCGTCGGCGTCGGCGTCGGCGCCGGCTGGCTGCAGAGGAGCCCCAGCAGCAGGCATCCCGTGGAGGGGATCCCCGAGCCCGCGGCACTGGCTCCCCGGGGCGCGGGCGCGGCCGCGTACACGGTGGTGCCGACCATCAGGCAGTTGGCGCCGAGCAGGCCGAATGTCACCGTCAGCGCCGCCACCCGGCCCGCCCACGGCGCACGCAGGAAGGCCCGTCCCAATCTCCGCATGGCCGAAATCATAGGGTCGCCGACGGCGCCCGCACGGCGGCCGGACAACCGTCACGCGTTCGTCACCGATCACGCATCGGTGCGCGACCGGCCGGCGAGAACCAGCCGCGGCTCCTCGCCGCTGAGCAGCCGGCGGAGGTTGGCGGAGTGCCGCAGGAGGATGATCGCGGTGGCCCCCGCGCTGAAGCCGAAGGCGGCGGCGCGGGAGCGCCGGCGGGGGGCGCCGCCACCGTCCTCGCGGGCCAGGGCCCAGGCGGCGGCGGTGCCCGCCGTGGCCGAGCCGGCGGCGGCGAGCGAGCCCACCGAGACGATCCGGGTGGTCAGCAGCGCGGTCAGCCCCCCGGCCACCGCGGTCGCGGCGCCGGGCGGGGAGAGCACGATCAGGCCGCCGAAGGCCGTGGCCACCGACTTCCCGCCGCGGAAGTGCGCATACGCGGGCCACGAGTGGCCGACGACCGCGGCCAGCCCCGCCGCCGCCCGGCCGCGGGGACCGGCGCCCAGCGCCCGGGCCCCCTGGACCGCCACCGCGCCCTTGCCGGCGTCGAGGAGGAACACCGCCGCCCCGGCGGCGGGCCCGAGCACGCGCGAGACGTTGGTGGCACCGGTGCTCCCACTGCCGTGCTCGCGGACGTCGAGGCCACGTGCCGCACGCCCCAGCCACAGCCCGACGGGGACCGACCCGACCGCGTAGCCCAGCGCGCAGCCGGCGAGACCCCTCAGCATGCCGACCATCGCCGCGAGTATAGGCATCCGTCAGTTGCCTGACGGATGCGTCAGCCGCCGGGGGGAAAGGCTGTCAGGAGGAGATCACGTCGGCGGCGGTGACCGCCAGGCCGGGCGCGTGCGCCAGCCGCCAGCCGCCTCTCGAGC
>JAXDLS010000229.1:0-2938 GCA_034666485.1 Chloroflexota bacterium | reverse complement strand
GCCCTGGTGCGGGGCGAGGATCTCGGCGAGGTGCGCATGTACCGCGACGCCGCGACGCTGAGGGCCGGGTTCGGCAGGAACGCCGCCGCATTCCTCGCCGCCGACCCCGCCCGGGGGGTGCTGGTCGCCGCCGCCGGCATGGCGATGTCCGCCGTCCTCCCCCTCGCCCTGGGCGCGCTGCGTCCGCCCCGCCGGGTGCGCCTGCTGGGCGCCGCGCTGGCCTGGGTCCCCCCGGTGGTCGCCCTCGCGCCCCGCTACCGCGCCGCCCGGCTGCCGGTCGCGCTCGCCCTGCTCCACCCCGTCGCAGCGTCGGCGATGCAGCTGATCGCCGTGGAGTCGCTGGTGCGCGGCCTGCTCGGACGCCCGCCCCGCTGGAAGGGGCGGCGGCTGCGCTGATGCGTGTACTCTCCCGCCGCCATCGAGACATTGCCCACGTACCGGGTGCCGCCGCGCATCCTCCTCCGCCTCGGCCGCGCCATGCTGCGCCGGGGTGAGGTCAGCCTGGTCCGCGACGTCCGCGAGCTGATGGCGGCGACCACGCCGGCCCCGCAGCTCGCCGGCGCCGAGAACATCCCCGAGCGCGGGCCCTTCGTCGCCGTCGCCAACCACTGCCAGCGGCGCGGGCTGTGGATCGGCATCGCCTCCTCGCTGCTCACCGCGGCGGTGGCCGACCGCCGCCCGGCGGCGCCGCCGCTGCACTGGGCGGTGGTGGGCGAGACCCGGCTGTGGGACGGGCGCGTCCCCGTGCCCGGCACCCGCTGGGCCTACCGCGAGGTGGCCCGCTGCTACGAGATGGTCACCCTGCCGCCCGCTCCCGGGGCGGTGGCGGCGCGGGCCGGTGCGCTCCGCCGCCTCGCCCGCCTGGCCCTGCCCCCGCCGCGGGGCCGGGGCGAGCCGGTGGCCCTCTATCCCGAGGGCGAGCGCGGCACCGCCGCCGGCCTGGTGGAGCCGCTGCCGGGCACCGGCACGCTGCTCCGGCTGCTCGCCGCGGGCGGCGTCGCCGCCCTGCCCGTGGGCTTCGCCGAGGAGGAGGGACGGCTGCGCTGCCGGGTGGGCTCGCCCTTTCACCCCGAGCGCGGCGGCGGCGACACCGAGGCCGCCGAGGAGGCGATGCGGCGGATCGCCTCGCTCCTCCCCGAGCGCATGCGCGGGCGCTTCCGGCCCTGGGACCGGCCGGTGGCGGTGGGGCCCTGATGGCGCGCTGGGGCCGGGCGCTGCGGCTGCTGCCCGCCGGCGCGCCGCGGGTGCTCGACTGCGGCTGCGCCTTCGGCTTCCTCACCCGCCGGCTGGCGCGCCGCCATCCCGAGGTCGCCGGCATCGACCTCGACCCCGGCTACGTCGCCCGCGCCCGGCACGCCGTGCCCGGCGCCGACATCCGCCTCGGCCCGGTGTCCCGGCTGCCCTGGCCCGACGGCCACTTCGACGCCGCCGTCTGCCTCGACGTGCTCGAGCACTGCCCCGACCCCGCGGCGGCCGCCGCCGAGCTGGCGCGGGTGCTCCGTCCCGGCGGCACCCAGGTGGCCAGCGCCCCCCACGCCGGGCTGCTCGCCGGTGCCGACTCGCTCAACCTCTACGCCCGGCTGCGCCCCGGCGCCGACCCGCCCACCGACGACCCCTCCTGGTGCGGCCGCCCCCACCACCGCCACTTCACCGCCGCCGAGCTCGCCGCCGTGCTGGGGCCGGAGTTCGAGGTCGACGCGGTGCGCTACAGCGGGCTGGGGGTGGCCGAGCTGATCAACCTCCCCCTGCTGCTCGCCACCCGGGGGGTCTCCCGGCGGCTGCGCCCCCTCTACGCGGTGCTCCAGTACGCCTACTTCGGGCTCTACGTGCTCGAGGACCTGCTGCCCATGAACCGCGCCGGCTACCACCTCATGGTGCGGGCGCGGCGGCGCTGACCGGCGGGCGGTGAGCCGGGGAGGCGCCGGGAGTCCGCGGATGCGGCCCCTGGCTCATCATGGACGCATGAGGGGGATGCCATGAGCCGGCTCTCCGCCGCCGCCGCGCCCGCGCCGCCGATGCCGCCGGGGCCGGCGCTGCCGGTGGCGCTGCAGACGCTGCTGTGGATGTTCCGTCCGCTCCCGTTCATGGATCGCTGCCGCGCCCGCCACGGCGACGTCTTCACCGTGCGCCTGCCGCTGAGCGGCGGGGTGGTGAACATCTGCGACCCGCAGCTGATCCGCACCGTCTTCGCCGACCGCGGCGACCGGCTCCGCGCCGGCGAGGCGAACATCGTGCTCGGGTCGGTGCTGGGCTCGCGCTCGGTGCTGCTGCTCGACGGGCCCGAGCACATGCGCCAGCGGAAGCTGATGCTGCCCTCGTTCCACGGCGAGCGGATGCAGCGCCACGGGCCGCTGATCGCCGGGATCACCGCCCGCCGGGTCGAGGGCTGGCCCACCGGCCGCGCCTTCGCGCTGCGGTCGGAGTTCCAGGAGATCACCCTCGACGTCATCCTCCGCGCGGTCTTCGGGCTCGCCGAGGGGGAGCGGCTCAGCGAGCTGCGCGCCTCGCTCGGCGGCCTGCTCGCCAGCGGCCGCAACCGCCTCGCCATGCTCCCGCCGCTGCAGCGGTCCTTCGGCGGGCTGAGCCCGTGGGCCCGGCTGATGCGCGCCCGTGCGGCCTGCGACCGGCTGCTCTACGCGGAGATCCGCCGCCGCCGCGCCGCCCCCGACCTCGCCGGGCGCGACGACGTCCTCTCCCTGCTGCTGCTCGCCCGCGACGAGCAGGGGCGGGAGATGACCGACGTGGAGCTGCGCGACGAGCTCATCACCCTGCTGCTCGCCGGCCACGAGACCACCGCCACCTCGCTGGCGTGGCTCTTCGACCTCCTCCTCCACGAGCCCGCGGCGATGTGCCGGCTCGAGGCCGAGGTGCTGGAGGGGGGCGGCAGGGGGGAGGCCCCCCGCAGGACAGGCGCGTCAGCGCCCGAGGACAAGGGGGG
>JAXDLS010000228.1:0-3849 GCA_034666485.1 Chloroflexota bacterium | reverse complement strand
GGACGTCCTCGACCGCCGGAGGCCCTCGGAACCCGTTGACGCCGATATCGGCCATTTCTGCGACCTCCGTCATCCAGCCGGACTGCGCCGGGCAGACCGGGCAATCTGCCGGACGCCGGTCCTCCGGGGAAGCGCAGGTGGTCCGCCCAGCCTACTCCATTTCTAACATTACTGTCACCTTGGCGCATTCCCGTGGCATGCCGGGCGAGGTCACTCCGGCGCGCACATCCCCGGGGGCAGGCGCTCGTCGTCGGCCCCGCCGTAGCAGGGCACGCCGTCGCTGGGGCAGGCGAGACGGCGGAGCGCCTCCTCGTCGCGCAGCCGCACCCGCCGGCCGGTGAGCTCGAGCACGCCCTGGCCGGCGAGCCGCTGCAGGGTGCGGGAGACCGACTCGCGGCTGGCCGCCGCCCGGCTGGCGAGGTGCTCGCGCGAGGTGGCGGCGCCCTCGGGGGGGATCGCCAGCTCGAGCAGGGCCGCCGCCACCCGCCGCTCCACCGACGACTGGGAGAGGCGGCGGGCGAACTCCTCGGCGTCGTGGAGCTGGCGCAGCGCCTCGCGGAGGAGGATGAGCCCGAGCCGGGGCATGCGGCCCATCAGCGTCACCACCTCGCGCGCGGGGGCGCGCAGCAGCACTCCGTCGGACTCGGCGAAGGCGTCGACGGCCGGGGGCAGCGCCGAGACCAGGTTGGCGAGGCCGAGCACGCTGCCCGAGCAGAAGCGGTGGAGGGTCACCTCGCGGCCGCTCGAGGTCACCGAGCAGACCCGCAGCCGGCCCTGGGCGAGCACGAAGACATGGGAGCGGCCCTCGCCGGAGCTGATCACGCGCTCCGACCGGCGGAAGCCCTGGGCCGACATCACCGCCGTCAGGCGGTCGAGCTCGGCCCGGTCGAGCTCGCTGAAGAGAGGCAGGGCCTCCAGGGTGGGGGGCATCGACCAATGTTCTCCCACGGTCGGGGTGGCGTCATCCCCTGTACGTGGGAACGGGGCCATCGGATGTATCCCCAGGAACTGGCGGCAACGTCCGGACCGCCAGCACCGTCTTACCTGATACAGGAGTCTGGAGGGACGGTGGATGCTGCGACGCGTATCGGCCTCGATGGCGGCGGCCGGCCTGGCCATGGCCGCGGTGGGAGCGACCCCGCTCAGGGCCGGGGCCGAGTCCGGATCGGCCCTGTGCGGCTTCAACGGCGCCGGGGCGGTGGCGCCGCCGGTCAACTACCAGGAGCACGCCAGCACCTACCGGTTCACCGGCACCCTCACCTGCGGGTCGAGCGACTCGACGGTCAGCTCGGGCACGGTCACCGCCCTGGGCGCGGGCTCGATCGGCTGCTTCCGCGGCGACCACAACGCGATCCTGCGGGTCGCGTGGAACAACGGGAGGTCGAGCACCCTGACGGTGCACTTCAGCGACGTGCTCGCCGCCCTGGTGGGCACCGGCACCGTGAAGGACGGGGAGTTCGCCGGCCAGCCGGTGGGCGTCCAGCTGCTCTTCTACTCGCCGGAGGCGCTGAACTGCGCCCAGGCGGGGATCACCGCGGCCCAGCTCTCCGGCAGCTTCCAGATCGGCGCCTGAGCCTCCTTCGAAGCCGTGACCCGCGCCGGCGGAGCGCGCCGGGCCACAATGGGAGCCCTCACCACCAGGCAGGAGGGGAAGGGCATGTCCTCGGCCGGAAGCACCGTTCCCAGGGCGACCGCGGGCACGCGTGTCGAGGTGGCCTCGCGGGCGGTCACCGTCGCCGGGGCCGTGCTGCTCACCATCGGCGGCGCCGTGCACTTCGACCGTGCCGAGATGGTGCGCCGTGCCGTCCCCTACCTCGCCGTTCTCTTCTACCTCAACGCGGCCGGCACCCTCGCCGCCGTCGCGGGCATCGCCCTGCGCATTCGCGGCGCCTGGACGCTCGGCGTGCTGGTGGCCGCTCCCTCGGCGGTGCTGTACCTGATCGCCGGCACCCGGGGCCTTCCCCAGGTGCACCTCCGCTCCCTCACCTCGACCGGGGGCATGCTCTGCCTGACCGCGGAGGTCCTCTACACCGCCCTCTGGCTGAGCCTCGTGCGCAGGGACCTGGGCCTCTGAGCGGCGCTCACCCTGCCGGGGCGCCGACGCCGCCCGCGCAGGGAGCGCCGCGCTCCAGGGTCTGCGGACCCTCGCGGAAGTGCTCGATGAAGCCGGCGACCCGCGGGTCGGTGGCGCTCTCCAGGGCGAGCTGGTTGCCCCAGGCGGTGGCCATCACCGGGGCGGGCTGGCCGGGGTACGGGCTGAGGATCACGTAGCGGTCGCCGCCGCCGTAGTGGGACTGCACCGTGTGCCGCAGGGCGGTCACCCCGCCGGCGGGGACCGAGGGGAGGTAGGTGATCCAGACCGCCCCGTGCTCCAGGGAGTGGACCGCGTTCTCGTCGCGGACGGGCTGGGTGTAGACGCCGCAGTTCAGCCACCTCGGGTCGTGGGCGCCTCCCGCGGGCGGGGTGCGGTCGTAGTGGACGGCGCCCTGGACGTGGGTGCGCACCGTCTCGGGGAAGGTCACCGTCCCCGCCGGCCGTGGCGCGTCGGGATTGGCGGAGTCGCGGCCGCCGCTGACCACCGCGTACGCCACCACCAGCGCGCCCACGGCGAGCGTCACCCAGAGGCCACGGGTGCGCAGCGAGGGCGGGGTCGTGGGGCCGTCCTCGGTGGTCGTGGTCGCCATGTCGGGGCGAGGGTAGCAGCGCCACCCGGAGGCGACGGCGCCGGGCGAGTAGGCTTACCCGCTGCATCCCCATGACCAGCAATCCCGCCGTCTCCCGACGGCTGACGACGCCGCGACGCGCCCTGCTCGGCGCCGTCCTCCTGGTGGTCCTCGCGACCGGCACCGGCCTCGGCGTCGCCGCCCTCCACCGCGCCCCCACCGGGCGGATCGAGCTGATCGCCACCCGCGGCGGGGGCGCGCCCTCCGCCGTCGGCGGCGTCGAGCTCAGCGGCCCGGACGGCTCGGCCCGGCTCGACGCGCCCGCACGGGCGGTCGCCCCCGCGCCGCAGCCCACCGACCTCGGCGAGTTCGACGTGCCCGTCGGCCTCTACCACCGGGTGAGCGTCCGCGTCGACGGCCGCGCCCTCTCCGCACCGCTGGCGATGCGGGTCACCGGCGACCGGCTGACCCCGGTCCTGGTCGCCCTGGGACGCGGCGGGCTCACCGCCTACGCGGGCAACGACGGCGTGAACCTCGGCCTGCTGGTCGCCGGCGGGCAGGTGCGGCCGGTGCCGCCGACCACCTTCACCGACCAGGCGGGACGGCCGATGACCCTGGGCGGCCTGCCCACCGTGGTCGGCGCGTTCGCGACCCACTGCCACGAGAGCTGCCCGCTCTACACCGCGGTGCTCGGCGACCTGCAGCGCACCCTGAGGGCGCGGGGGTGGGAGGGCCGGGTGCGGATCACCGAGGTGACCATGGACCCGGGGCGCGACACCCCCGCCGCCCTCGCCGAGTACGCCCGCCGCACCGGGGCCTCGTGGCCGCTGCTCACCGCCGAGCCGGCGCCGCTGCGGGTCTTCTGGTCGGCGCTCCACGCCTCGTACCACGAGGTGCCCTACCCGGGGACGCCGCCCACCGACTGGCTCACCGGCCGCCCCGAGACCTACGACGTCAGCCACGACTCGCTCGCCGCCGTCCTCGATGGCCAGGGGGTGCCGCGGTTCATCCTGCCGGGCGATCCCCACCTTGGCCACGCCCTCTCGGAGGCGCTGGCCAGGATGCTCTCGCCCGCGGCGGAGGGCCACGCCGACACCGGATCCTGGTCGGTCACCGACCTGCTCGACCGGGTCGACGTCCTGCTCGGCGAGCCCGGCGAGCAGGACCGCCGTCCGGAGAGCGCGGT
>JAXDLS010000227.1:0-6123 GCA_034666485.1 Chloroflexota bacterium | reverse complement strand
GCGGCACGCTGGCGGCATGAGGGTGCTGATCGTCGAGGACGACCGCCGCCTCGGGGCGGTGCTCCGCCGCGGCCTCGACCGCGAGGGCTTCGGCGTCGACGTGGTCGGCGACGGCGCGGCCGCGTTGGCGGCGGTGCTCACCACCGACTTCGACGTGGTGGTGCTGGACGTGATGCTCCCCGGGTCCCTCGACGGCTTCGAGGTCTGCGCCGAGCTGCGCGGGCGCCGGGTGCGCACCCCGATTCTCATGCTCACCGCCCTCGACGCCGTCGAGGAGCGGGTCCGCGGCCTCGACGTCGGCGCCGACGACTACCTGGTGAAGCCCTTCGCCCTCTCCGAGCTGCTCGCCCGGCTCCGGGCCCTGAGCCGGCGCCACCTCGACGACCGCTCCGCCATCCTGCGCGCCGGCGCCCTGGAGCTCGACACCGTCAGGCGCCGGGTCAGCGTCGCCGGGATGGCCGTGGGCCTGACCATGAAGGAGTTCTCCATCCTCGAGCTCCTCCTGCTCCACCCCGGACAGCTGATCTCGCGCACGCAGATCGAGGAGCACGTGTGGAACTACGACTTCGCCGGCGAGTCGAACCTCGTCGAGGTGTACATCGGCCGGCTGCGTCGCAAGCTCGCGGCGGTGGGAATGGGGAACCCCATCGAGACCGTCCGCCACGGCGGCTACCGGCTCGAGGCCCGCGCTCCGTCGGCGACGCCGTCCGGGGCACCCGACTCCGCCTGACCCTGGTCTTCACCGGGATCTTCGGGGTCGCCGCCTGCGCCGGCGCGGCGGCGTGGTGGCTCGCCTTCTCGCGCGCCGAGATGGACAAGATCGACACCAGCCTGCGCGCCCAGGCCCAGGTCGCCGGCGCCGGCCTGCGCGAGACCGGCGGTCGGACGCTGCACCGCGACGGCGGGGTGGTGCCCGAGGAGACCACCGAGGGCGTCTTCGTCCCCGCGCTGCTGATCTCCGCCGGCGGCCGGGTGCTCGACCGGTCCCCGGACGCGCCCGGCTCGGGCGCGTCGCTGGCCTCGCGCGCTCCCGCGGACGGCTCCTCCCTCGTCGACACGGTGCGCCTCGACGGGGTCGAGCGCCGGGTGCTGGTGCGCCGGGTGCCCCTCGCGGGGGGCGAGAGCGGGGTGATGGTGCTCAGCCACGGTCTCGCCGAGCAGCGGCAGAGCATGGCGCTGACCACCGGCTTCCTCGGCGCCGGCCTGGCGGTGCTGCTCGGGGGCGCCGGGCTCCTCGCCCACGCCATCGCCGGCCGCGCCCTGCGCCCGGTGAGGCTCATCTCCGGCCTGGCCCGCGAGATCAGCGAGCAGGACCTGCACCGCCGCATCGTCCTCGACCTGCCGCCCGACGAGCTCGGCGAGCTCGCCGCCACCGTCAACGCCATGCTCGACCGCCTCGAGGCATCGTTCACCAGCCTGCGGCGCTTCACCGCCGACGCCGCCCACGAGCTGCGCGCGCCGCTGTCGCTGCTGCGCACCGAGATCGAGGTGGCGCTGCAGGGCCCGGGCAGCCTCGACGAGTACCGCGGTGCGCTCCAGGGCGCGCTCGCCGAGGCCGAGCGGCTCACCTGGATGGCCGACCAGCTGCTCCTCCTCGCCCGTGCCGACGCCGGGGTGCTCTCCCCCGGGCGCGAGCGGGTCGACCTCGTCGACTTCATCGAGGAGACCGCCGACCGGTGGCGGGCCACGGCGCGGCGGCAGGGCATCGAGATCCGCACCGAGCTGCCCCCCCAGGGGCTGGCCCGCGTCGACGCGGTGATGCTCCGCCGGCTCCTCGACAACCTCGTCGACAACGCCACCCGTCACACCCCCCGCGGTGGCGCGATCACCCTCGAGGCCGCGCCGGCGGGCGGCACCTGGTCGGTGGCGGTCGCCGACACCGGCCCGGGCATCCCCGAGCCGATCCGCGCCCAGCTCTTCGAGCGCTTCTGGCGACCCGACCCCGCCCGCGGCCGCGAGACCGGCGGCGCGGGCCTCGGCCTGTCGCTGTGCGCCGCCATCGCCCGGGCCCACGGGGGAACGATCACGGCGGGCGGCGTCGCCGGGGGCGGGGCGCGCTTCCTGGTGACCCTGCCCGGGGCGGCGGTCGACCTGGATGCCGAGGCCGCCGCTCCCGGCGCCGCGCGCGGTTCTGCGCACCTGCTGTTCTCCGAATGTACGGACATCCGCGTATCGTGACCGGCGATGCCTGCACTCGATCGCACCAGTCCGCTGCCGCTCTGGGCCCAGCTGGCCGGTGAGCTGCGCCGCCGCCTGCTCGAGGGCGAGCTGGGCGGCCGGCTTCCCCCCGAGGCCCGGCTCGCGGCCGACTACGAGGTCAGCCGGCAGACCGTCCGTGAGGCCATCCGGCGGCTCCGCGAGGCCGGCCTGCTCACCGCCGAGCGCGGTCGCGGCACCTTCGTCCGCACCCTCGAGGCGGCGGTGCCGCCGGTGGCCGGCGCCGGGAGCCTGCTCGCCGCCCTCGAGGCCGCGCGCCCCGGCGGGCAGGTCAGGGTGCGGGTGCTCGACCGCGTCGCCGAACCGCGGGCGGCGGCCCGGCTCGGGCTGCCGGCCGCCGCCGGTCTCATCCACCTCGAACGGCTGTGGACGGTGGACGGCCTGCCCGTCGCCCACGACCGGGTCTGGCTGCCCGGCGCCGCCGCCGCGCCACTGCTCGACGTCGACTTCCGCGCCATCCCGCTCCACGCCGCGCTGGACCGCTGGTGCGGGCTGCGGGTCGACGCCGGCTTCGAGCGGATCGGCCTCACCGTCCCCAGCGGCGAGCCCCGCCGCCTCCTCGGCTTCGAGAAGCGGCAGCCGGTGCTCGCCGTCGAGCGCCTCGGCTGCGCCGGTGACCGCCCCGTGGAATGGGGCGAGACCCTGGTCCGGGGCGACCGCTGCGCCCTGGTGGTGGAGTGGTCACCGGCCGGTCGCGGCTGTGCCGTCGATCCTCAGCCGCCGGGCACCGCCCCGCGCGCCGCGCCCGCGTAGCCGGCGCGCCCGGCTACCGCCCCGCCTTGTGCTGCCGGCGGCGCGAGCGCGCGCTCGTGTCCTCCGGCAGGATCGCGAACACGGCGGCGACGACGGCGTCGTCGCCCTCGGCGAAGGCGCGGCTGCAGGTGTCGCACAGGTTCTTCGGGGCGTAGGCGTGGACGACGCTCCGAGCCTCGCTCTCCGCGCCGCATCCGTCGCACACACCGGGGCCGCCGTCGGGGGTCACGGGGACGGTCTGCCGGGACATGGCAGCACCCTACCACCTCCCCGGAGACGAGTGAAGGCGCCGCGCTTCGGCCGGCGGCCCCTCGGCCCGCCGCATCGTCGACGCCGCGTCGCGGTCCCTGATGCCGAGCGCGATCGCGCACGCGACGAGAGCCATGCCGGAGGCGGTGAGGAAGGCGAGGTGGTAGGCGCCCAGGGTCGGCTGGAGCGAGCGGCCGGCGGCCGGCACCGTGCCCGCCGCGTCCATGACCGTGCTGAGGACGGCGACGCCGACGGCGCTCCCGAGCTGGCGGGTGGCGTTGTACAGGGTGGAGGCGCGCCCGGTCGCGGCCGAGCTGATGGCGGCGAATGCGGCGGTCTGGGAGGGTGCGAAGACGTGCCCCATGCAGCACCCCAGGAGGAAGAGCAGGCCGCGCATCTCCCACAGCGTGGCGGGACCGGCATCCACGGCCGCCATCAGCGCGGTGCACACCGCGATGCCGCACAGTCCCGAGGCGATGATCCTGCGCGGTCCGAGGAGCGGGTAGAGGCGCGCCGCGATCTGGGCGCCGAGCATGACCCCGATCGCCTCGGGGAACGTGCTCAGGCCGGAGACCAGTGCGGAGGCTCCCAGGCCGTCCTGGAAGAAGAGCGGGACGGCGTAGAGCACGCCGAGGAAGGCCATGGTGCTGAAGAAGATCACCAGGACGCAGGCGCGGAACAGCCGGTCGCGGAGCAGGCGCAGGTCGATCATCGGCTCGGGGACCGAGAGCTCGGTGCGGACCAGGGCGGCGAGCAGCGCCACCCCGCAGGCGCCGGTGACGGCGATGGCGGGAGACCTCCACCCCAGGGCCGGTCCCTCGGTCAGGGCGAACATGACGCCGCCGAAGCCCGCGCCGCTGAGCACGAGACCGGCGGCGTCGAGGCGACCGGGGTCGGGCTCGCGATGCTCGTCGAGGAACATCGCGCCGAAGCAGAGGGCCAGGATCCCGATCGGCACGTTGACGTAGAAGACCCAGCGCCAGGTCAGCGCGGTGACCAGCGCGCCGCCGACGACCGGGCCCAGCGCCGGTGCCAGGGCGGTGGGAAGGATGAGGATCCGGGCGGCGCGGATCCGCTCCGCCGGCGGGAAGGTGCGGAAGAGCATCGCCATGCCCACCGGTGTCAGCATCCCGCCGCCGGCTCCCTGGAGGATCCGGAAGAGCACCAGCTGGGTGATGCTCTGGGCCAGGCCGCAGAGCGCGGAGGCGGCGGTGAAGACGACGATGGCGGTGAGCAGCACGCGCCTGGTCCCGAACCGGTCTCCCAGCCAGCCGGAGGCCGGGATGGCGACGGCCAGGCTGACCAGGAAGCTGACCACGACGGCGTCGACGTTGGTGGTCCTGACGTGAAGGTCGCGAGCCAGGGTGGGCACCGCGACGTTCACGATGGTGGTGTCCATGATCGCCATGAACATGGCCATCACGAACACGACGCTGACCGCGACCCGCTGACTCACCGGCCCATCCTCGCCGAGGTCAGTCGTCGTCGATCATGTAGTCGTCGTCCTCGAGATGGTCCAGCTGCCAGACCAGGGATGGGAGGTCGTAGGTGACCAGCTCCTGCCCCTCCCAGGTCGCCCCCATCTCCTCGGCCAGCTCCACGTCGTTCAGCGCCCCCGGCTCGTTCCCTCTCCAGCGGAACCTCACCATGCCGTCCTCACGCCGCCCCAGCACCACCCGCTCCATCGCCGTCGCCTCCCTGTCGGTGAGAGCCTACGACGATCGTCGGCGGCTCGGAGGGCGCTGGTCCCCTTCAGCGTCCCCAGGCTGGTGGGGCCGGCGGAGATGTCTGGCCCGGGGACGTGATCAACCAAGCCCCCGGGCCACAGCGGGTGCTGACCGGCCTGAGCCAGGCGGGGCGAGCCGGCAACGATTTTCCTTTCGGGATGAACGGGTTTCCTGTCGTGTGAACTCGACAGGATTCCTGTTGCTCGACCCTCAGCTGCAGCCGCTGGTCCCTCCGCAGTTGAGGCACTTGTAGCAGGCGCCCGAGCGCACCATGAGGCTGCCGCAGTCGCTGCAGGAGGGGGCGTCCTCCTGGTTGAGGAACGCGGTGGGCGCGGTGCGGCTCACCACCGGCACGTCGGAGCGGGCCGCCGGCGCCGCGGGCGCGGCAACGATGCGCGTCTCCACCTCGGGCTCGTCCCCGGGCTCGGTGCCGTCACGACGGATGATGCCCAGCGCGTCACGCTCCTCCCAGGGGAGGAAGCGCGAGGCCAGCCAGCGGAAGATGTAGTCCATGATCGACTTGGCGATCGGGATCTCGGGGTTGCCGGTGTAGCCGCTGGGCTCGAACCGGGCGTGCGAGAACTTGTCGACCAGCACCTTGAGCGGGACGCCGTACTGCAGGGTGAGCGAGATCGCGGTGGCGAAGCTGTCCATCAGGCCGCTGACCGTCGACCCCTCCTTGGCCATCTTCACGAAGATCTCGCCGGGGGTGCCGTCCTCGTAGAGGCCGACGGTGATGTAGCCCTCGTGGCCGCCGATCTCGAACTTGTGGGTCACCGCCTGGCGCTCCGAGGGCAGGCGGCGGCGCAGCGGCCGGTCGGCGATCTGCTTGGCGCCGGTGGTCTTGGCGATCGTGGTGCCCACCGGCTGGCTGCGCTTGCTGCCGTCGCGGTAGATCGCGAGCGCCTTGAGCCCCATCTTCCAGCCGTCCATGTAGGCGCGCTCGACGTCGTCGACGGTCGCGTCCTGCGGCATGTTCACGGTCTTGCTGATCGCGCCGCTCAGGAAGGGCTGCACCGCGCCCATCATCCGCACGTGCCCCTGCCAGGCGATGGAGCGGGCGCCGCCGGCGGGCTTGAAGGCGCAGTCGAAGACGGCGAGGTCCTCCTCGCGCAGGTGGGGCGCGCCCTCGATGGTGTCCTTGGCGTCGATGTGGGCGACGATGTCCCTGACCGCG
>JAXDLS010000226.1:0-11907 GCA_034666485.1 Chloroflexota bacterium | reverse complement strand
CTGAAGACCCTCGTCGACCATCCCGGACCGCATCCGTCACGGGGTCTCCTCGCGCTCGGGAGCGGTGAGCTGGGGCGGGGCTCCTTTCCCAGCGGCCACGCCGTCCGGGGCACGACCATGGCGTTCGGCACCGCCCTGCTCGCCCGCGCGACGCGCCGGCCGCCGGCGCTGGCGATCGCCGCCGGCTACGCGGCGCTGCTCGCCTGGACCCTGCTGTACCTCAACTGGCACTGGACCTCGGACGTGATCGGCGGGGTGCTGCTCGGCATCGCCGCGACGTCGGTCGTCGCCGCCGTCCCGGCGGTCGCGTGGCGGACGAGCGGATGAGCGTCCGCGTGGTGATCGCCACCTTCGACGACGCCCCCCCGATCGGCGGCCAGGGGCGCTACGTCTGCGGGCTGCGCTCCGCCCTGCAGCGACGCGGCGTCGAGGTCCGCACCGTCGCCGGCCACGGCGACCGGGCCGTGCCCGTGCCGCGGGTGACCGGCAGGCCGCCGCTCGACCACTCCCTGGCGCTCACCCGCGATCCACGGCCCCTGCTGGCGCAGCAGCCCGACGTGGTGCACGTCATGGGCGGCCCGGGGGGCGTGATCATCCCCCGCCGGCTGCCGGTGCCCGTCGTCTACACGGCCCACCACACCTACCGGCAGGCCTTCCCCCGGCGCTCGCCGCGACGGCTGCTGTCGTCCGTCGAGGCGCGATCCTACCGGCTCGCCGCCATGGTGCTCGCCGTCTCCCCCTCGACGGCCGACGCCGTGCTCCGCCTCGGCGTGCCCGCGCGTCGCGTGGAGGTGCTGGCACCCGGCCTCGAGGTGGAGCGG
This sequence comes from Chloroflexota bacterium, assembly GCA_034666485.1. Lineage (GTDB taxonomy): Bacteria > Chloroflexota > Dormibacteria > Aeolococcales > Aeolococcaceae > CF-96. Next base: position 11,086 of record JAXDLS010000226.1, on the reverse strand, counting down.
TTCGTGCGGGCCGGCGTCGCGCGCGACCCGTGGCGGCTCCTCTACGTGGGCCGGCTGGAGGCGGAGAAGCGCCCCCTCGACGCGGTCGCGGTGATGGCCGAGCTGGCCGGCCTCCACCCCGGCGTGCGTGGCACGGTCATCGGTCGCGGGCGCCTCGACGAGGCCGTGCGCAGCGCCGCCGCGACCGCTCCACGGGCCGCGGTGGAGGTGCGCGGCGCGGTCTCCGAGGAGGAGCTCGGCCGGGCCTACGCGGAGGCCGCGGTGCTGCTGGTGCCCTCCTGCTACGAGGGCCTCGGCCTGGTCGCGCTCGAGGCCATGGTCGCGGGGGTCGCCGTGGTCGCCTACGACGTGAGCGGCCTCCGGGACGCCGTTGGCGACCGCGGCCGGCTGGTCGCCTCGGGGGACGTCCCGGGGATGGTCCGCGCCTGCACCGCCCTCCTCACCGATCCCGCCCGCCGGGAGGAGACGGCCGCGCGAGCCGCCGCCGCGGTGCGCCACGCTCACTCCTGGGACGCGGTCGCCGCCCGGGTCGAGGAGGTCTACCGGGCGGTCGGCTGAGCGCCGGTCCCTGCCGGCGGACCCGGTCACCCGGAGCACGCGGGACTCGCGACCCGATGCCGGGCGGTCCCGCCCATGTCCGATGGACCGGGCGGCGCCATAGCCTTTCCCTGCATGCCATTCGACTCCATCACCGACGTCGCGATCGTGGGAGCGGGACCCTACGGGCTGTCGCTCGCATCCCACCTGACCGCCCGGGGCGTTCCCCATCGCATCTTCGGCCAGCCGATGTCGACGTGGCGGGGCATGCTGCCGGGGATGTCGCTCACCTCGCTCGACGCCTCCAGCAGCATCGCGGCCCCCGAGCCCGGCTACGGCTTCGTCGACTACTGCCGCGCGCACGGCCGCGACAGCGGCGCGCCCTGCCCCCTCGCCCTCTTCACCGAGTACGGCCTCTGGGTCCAGGAGCAGCTGGTCCCCGAGCTGGAGCGGTGCGCCGTCGCCCGGGTGGGACTGCGGGGCGTGGCCTTCCAGCTCGAGCTCGAGACGGGGGAGGTGCTCCGCGCCCGGCGCGTGGTGATGGCCACCGGTCTCACCCACGCGCGGCGGCTGCCCGACGCCGTCGCGGGGCTGCCGCAGGAGCTGGTCACCCACACCGGCCAGCACCGCGACCTGGCGCGGTTCCGAGGCATGGACGTCACCGTGGTCGGCGCCGGCCAGTCCGCCCTCGAGGCCGCCGCGCTGCTGCACGAGAGCGGCGCCGTCACCCGGCTCCTGGTCCGGGGCGCAGGCGTGCGCTTCGCCCCGCCCCCGGGGCCGCGGCCTCTGCATCACCGCGTCGCCCACCCCATGTCAGTGCTGGGGCCGGGGCGCCTCAACCTCCTCCTGGAGAGGGTGCCGGCGGGCGCTCACCTGCTGCTGTCGGAGCAGCGGCGCGTGCGCCTGACCCGTGGGCGCCCCGGCCCGGGCGGCGCGTGGTGGCTGAGGGAGCGCGTCGAGGGCGCTGTCGCCGTGCATCCGCGCTCCGAGGTGGTGGACGCGGTCCCGGTGGGGACCCGCCTGTCGCTCGGCATCCGGCAGCAGGGTGAGGCCGACCGGAGGATCGAGACCGACCATCTCCTCTGCGGCACCGGCTACGAGGTGGACGTGGACATGATGCCCATGCTCGAGCCGGCGTTGAGCCGGCGCATCCGCCGCGTCGAGCGGGCGCCGCGGCTCGACCGGCACTACGAGTCCTCGGTCATGGGCCTGCACTTCGTCGGCGCCGCCTCCGCCCTCAGCTTCGGTCCCCTCGTCCACCTCGTCGCCGGCACGGCGTACACGGCGCCGGCGCTGGCACGACGGCTGGCGCGGACCACCGGCTCGGTCACGGCGCCGGCTCCGCACCCGGCGGTGGTCGCCGACGGCCGGGCGGCCCTCTGAGCACGCGGGCCCGGGCCTTCGGCTCCCGGATCCCGGTGGAGCCGATCGAGGCTGCGACGTCCCCGCCGGGCTAGCCGCCCGTGGACGGCGAGGTCGCCGCCGCGCTGGCCTCCGGGGTGGCGGTGGGCACCGGGCTCGACATGGGTGTGCTCACGCGCCCCGCGGGCGTGCTGTCCGGTACGGGAGGCTGACCGGCACCCTGCACCAGGATGCGCATCCGGGCGCTCATGCCCGATCGGAGGCCCGTGCCCGGTGCCTCGAAGGCTGCGGTCACCGCGAAGGTGACGGCGTTCCCGCGCAGCGTCCCGGCGGGCGCGATGTCCGTGACCTTGCCGGTGAAGGTGAGCGGCGATGCGGTCGCCACCACCGTCACCCGGTCGCCGACGTGCACCCTGACGATGTCGCTCTCCCGCACCGCGCCGGAGAGCTGGAAGGCGTCGGGGGTCTGCAGGACCACGGCATGGGTGGCCGTCGCCCCCTGCGGCGCGGTCGCGATGGCGGCGCCCGCGCTCTGGCCCGTGCCCGCCACCTGGCCGGTGAGCGTCACCGCGCCGACCTGCTCGCCGCTGACGATGTTGACCTCCGCGACGATGCCGTGGACGGGTGCGACCAGCCTCGCGCTGTCGAGGCTGTGCTGGGCGAGGATCGCCTGGGCCTGCGCGGTCTCGACCTGGGACTGGTCGGTGAGGATGAGCTGGACGGCCGCCGGGGCATGGAGGGCCGCGTGCGCGCGCTGGGCGCTGTGCAGGGCGGCCTGCGACGCGAGCAGCTGCGCCTGCGCCTGGTCGATGCCCTGACGTGCCCTGAGCCGCGCCAGCTCGAGGGAGTTCTGGCTCACCGGACCGGTGGAGTCCCGGGCGGCCTGGAGCGCCACCCTGGCAAGGTCGAGGACGCTCTGCGCCAGGTGGTCGCTCTGCAGGCCCTTGGCCGCCTGCTGGTCGACGGCGCTCTGGGCGACGGCCCTGGCCACGCTCAGCGCCGACCGGGCGTTGCCGAGCACGACGTCCGCCGCGGTCAGCGCGGACCGTGCCAGGTCGTTGCTCTGCCTCGCCAGCGCGATCGCCTGGCCGAGGGCTGACTGGTCCTTCGACAGCGTCTGCTGGTCGGTGCTGACGATCGGCTTGTCGGCCGCGCACAGCGTGGGGTCGGGGGTGGTGACGCAGTCCGTGGTCTCGGTGGCCTGATCGGCGGTGAGCTTGGCGGTGTCCGCGCTGACCAGTGCCTGCGCCGCGTCGACGTTCGCCTGGTTCACCCGCGCCGCGTCCTGCGCCGCCCTGGAGGCGGCATCGCGCTGCGTCTGGGCCGTGTCGGCCGCCGCCAGCGCGGCGGGGGTGACGGCGTCGAGCGTCTGCCCGGCCCCGTCCACCGCAGCCGCGTCGACCGCCCTGGTGTCGTCGAGGTTCCTCTTCGCCGCGTCCACCTGGGCCTGCGCCGCGGCCACGATGTCCCGTGTGGCGACGAGGCCGAGCTGCACGCCGACGACGGTCGACTCGTTGAGGAGCTGGATGTCGAGGAGGCCGCTGCTCGCCGCGCCCAGCTGTGACTGGGCCGCGTCCTCCACCCCCAGGGAGGCCGCCTCGGCCTGTGCCCCCGGGTTGGCCTCCTGGTCACCCGAGAGCTTGGCCTGGGCGCCGGTCAGCGCGCTCCCCGCCTGGGTGCGTGCCTCCTCGAGCGCCGCGGTGTCGAGGCTGGCGAGGACCATCCCCGGCTCCACGGCCTGGCCCGGCCTCACGTTGACGGCGACGACCTGGCCGGAGCCCCCGAAGTCGAGGGTGGTCTGATGGGCGGCCTCGATGTGGCCGGCGAGGTCGATCCCCTGCCCGTCCGCGGTCGCCGCCGGCGATTCGAGCCGTCCCACCACCAGGGTCATGACGGTCGCGATGATCAGCGTGACCCCCGCCACCCCGGCAAGGCGCCGCCGGGTGCGCCGCCGGCGCGGGAGCGACCGCCCGGCGGGATGGCGCTCGGCGTCCTCGAATCGGCGAAGGAGCGCCTGCATGTAGGCACGCTCGTCTGGTGGCGTCATGAATGAATCATCCCCTTCCCCGATCGCGCGGCACGCGGCGTGCACCTCCACCGCCCGGTGTCCCACAGGTCTGCGATCAAAGCCCTGATACGGCTACAACGGTCGCCGGTCGACGGTCTTGCGGTCGCAGCGATGTGGTCGCACACCTTGACAGGGGGAGCGATCGATGTCAGTGTCGCAGGTGCGGGAAGGCAGGATGGCGGCTGTTCAGACGAGAGAGGGGTAGAGAGAGATGGCCGATCGCCATGAGTCCGGCGTGGACGCGCGTTCCGTCGCCACCGTGACCGTTTCCCGGGTGCGAGTCCTGATCGTGGACGATCAGGCGCTGTTCCGGTCGGGGCTGGCACGGCTGCTGAGCGCCGATCCCCGGGTCGCCATCGTCGGGGAGGCGCACGACGGCCTCGACGCCGTGACCAGGTGCGCGAAGGCCGCTCCGGACGTGGTGCTCATGGATCTCAAGATGCCCACCATGGACGGCGTCGAGGCGACCCGGCGCATCCTCGCCGACGCTCCTCACGTGAGGGTGCTCATCCTCAGCACCTTCGACGCGGACAGCCACGTGCTCGCGGCGCTGAAGGCGGGAGCGTCGGGGTACCTGCTCAAGGACTCGACGCCCGAGGCGGTCGTCTCCAGCATCCTCGCCGTCCACCAGGGTGAGCGCGTGATGGCGGGCGCCGTGGCCAACCGAGTTCTGGAGATGATCGACGGGAACACCACGCCGAAGGAGTTCTACGACGGTCTCACCGCACGCGAGATGGAGATCCTGCGTCTCATCGCCACCGGTGCGCCGAACAAGCAGATCGCCTTCCGGCTGACCATCAGCGAGAAGACCGTCCGCAACCATGTCAGCAACATGTACGAGAAGCTGAACATCTACGATCGCTCGCAGGCGGTGCTGTACGCGGTGCGCAAGGGGCTGGTCGACCTGTAGGGGGGCCGCGGCGCGGTCCCCGCTCAGTAGGCCCCGGATCCCCCCAGGACGGTGGCGACCGTTCTCCACAGCAGCATGACGTCCATCGCCACCGACCAGTTCTCGACGTAGTGGAGATCGAGGCGCACCGTCTCCTCCCACGAGAGGTCCGACCGGCCGCTGACCTGCCAGAGCCCGGTGATCCCCGGTTTGACCAGCAGCCGGCGCTGCACGTCGTCGGGATACACGTCGGCCTCGGCGGGCAGCGGCGGGCGGGGCCCCACCAGGGACATGGAGCCGGCGAGGACGTTCCAGAGCTGCGGCAGCTCGTCGAGCGAGTAGCGGCGAAGCCAGCGGCCGACACGGGTCACCCGGGGGTCGCAGCGGATCTTGAAGAGGACGCCATCGTGCTCGTTGAGGGCGAGCAGCGCCTCGCGCTCGTGCTCCGCGCCCACCCGCATCGTGCGGAACTTCCAGAGGACGAACCCGCGTCCCAGGTGGCCGATGCGCACCTGGGGAAAGAGGATCGGCCCGTGGTCGCCGAGGCGGATGGCGAGGACGACCCCCAGGAGCAGGGGGCTGAGCAGGAGCAGCAGCAGGGAGGCGAGGACCCGGTCGCTGACCTCCTTCAGCACCCGCCTGCCTCCCGAGAACCTCGGCAGGTCCACACAGAGCAGGGGAAGCCCGTTGAGCGGTCGGACCAGGATGCGCGGTCCGGCGATGTCGGTGATCCCGGGGGCGACGATCAGGCGCATCCCCGTCCCCTCCAGCTCCCAGGAGAGCCGTCGCAGCGCTCCGTCGGGAAGCGCGCCGGTGCCGGCGATGGCGATGGTGTCCGCCCCCGCGCGCCGTGCCGCGTCGGCGGCGTCGCCGACCCCGCCGAGCACCGGCACCCTGCCGTCCGCCACCTCGAGGGCGGTGATCCGACCGGGCACGCACACGCCGATGACGCGGAGGCCCGCGTGCGGGTTGCGCCGGAGATGGAGGACGAAGGCATGCACCCTGTCGGCGGGGCCGGCGACGACCACCCGGTGGAGCGCCCACCCTGCCGACAGCCGCCGGTGCAGCAGCCTGCGGGCCCACATGCGGCCGATCAGGGTGGCCGCGATGATCGACGGGGTGGTGACCGCGACGAGGGCGCGCGAGAGGTTCGCGTGGGTGGAGTAGGAGCTGACCGCGGTGACGGCGAGCAGCCACATCCCCGCCCGTGTCACCCGCTGGTACTCCTCGGGGCCGACCACCAGCAGCCGCCGGTCGTAGCCGCCGCAGAGCAGCACGATCATCACCCAGGGGAGCGGGAGCAGCACCGTCAGCACGGAGTAGAGCCCGCTCATCTGGCTCGGGTCCAGTCGGAGGCGCACGGCCAGGAAGGTCACGATCGTCGCCACCCCCGCGTCGAGCACGACCAGGCGGGCGATGTACCGGCGGATCGAGACCAGCGGAGGGAGGTCGACGGCGGACCGCGCCCGCACCGGGGTGCCGGCGGCGACGCCGGTGAGCTCGAGCGCACGCGGCGGGGTGCTCGGGGAGTGGATCGGAGCCTGTCCCTGCTGCACCGGGTCAGCACCCGGCCAGGCGTCGTAGCCAGGGGGGCAGGTGGGAGCGGGTGCCGTTGAGCACGACCGCCGGTGGAACCGGGAGGTGTGCGGTGGCCTCCCGGATCCTCCCCAGGGGGGTGACACCGCTCCTGACGACGAGCAGGAGGTCGGTGAAGGCGCCGGCCGGGGCCCTGCCCAGGCCCGAGCCGAGCAGGGGCGGGAGATCCGCGATGACCACGTCGAACCGCTCGCCGAGCGCGGTCAGCACCTCGGACCGCAGGATGGCGGCCATGGTCCGGGCGACGGGGCCGAAGGAGGATCCCGCAGTGACCAGCGCGATCCCGCCGCCGAGCTGCTGGAGGGCGTCGTCCACCGCGACCCGCCCCTCGGCGAGCTCGGCCATCCCGGGGCAGCCGTTGGCTCCGAGCCAGCCGCCCAGGCTGGGCCTCTCGAGGTCGAGGTCGACGAGCACCACGCTGCGCTCGTAGTCCTCGCTCTGGATGTGGGCCAGGGCCCGGACCAGGGTCGACCTGCCCTCGCCCCGGACCGAGCTGGTCACCCCCAGGCTCGCCAGCCTCGGCCCGCCGAGCTGAAGGCTCGCGAACCGGCAGGCCTCGATCAGCTCGGGCGGCAGCGCGGGGAGCTGTGCCATCACCCGGGGGACGGCCGCGGGATCGCGGGGGACGGACCTCGCGGCCTTCCGGATCGACCGGCCCTCGGCTGCCACGGCTAGGCGAAGCGGGGGATGGTGCCGACGAGGCGGAGGCCGAGCGCCGCCTCGACCTCGCCGGGGTAGCGGAGCGAGCTGTCGGACGCGGTCAGGGCGATGAGCACCAGCAGGCTGAGCAGCGCCCCGGCGCCGAGGCCGCCCACCCCCGCGATCAGCAGGGGCTTGGTTCTCGAGACGGCCTTGCGGGGCACGATCGGTTGATCGACCACCCGGTAGCCGTTGGGTGCCGACTGCTGGGCGACGTTCAGGTCGAGCTGCGCCTGGTTCAGCTTCTGGACGAGGTCGTCGCTCCGCTTGCGCAGGGCGTCGTCGTCGCGCTGCAGCCCCATCAGGGTGACGTCGGTGGTCGCGCCCGACGATCCTCCGGTGGTGTTCGTCGTGGCGTAGCCGGAGGCTGCCGAGACGTCGCCCGAGCCGCCGAGGTAGTCGGCGATCCGGCCGTCGGCACGGGCGAGATCGTCTCGAGCCGACTTCACCTGCTGCTGGTAGAAGGTCACCGTCGCCCTGGCACCGTCCGCCTGGTTGCCCAGCACCTGCTCCTTGAAGAGATCGACGACGGCCTGGGTGGTGGCGGCTGCTCGCCGGGGGTCACCGTCCGCGAAGGAGACGGTGATGACATTCGGTCCCGCCGTGCTGAGCAGGAAATGGGTGCTCAGGGTCTGATACACCTGATCGTCGTCGGGCTGGCCGGCCGCCGTCACCCCGGAGGCCTGCTGGCTCCTGCGCGCCACCTTGAGGCAGAACGCCCGTGTCTGCAGCAGCTCGCCGAGCATCAGATCACCGACCTCCGAGGCGGTGACGTAGGTGGTGGCATGGTCGCCCTGGATGCTGGTGTCGACCCAGACGCGCGCGATCGCCTCGTACGAGCGCGGCCGGGAGACGGCGAACCCGATGCTGAGCGTGAGGACGATGGCGACGACGGCGAGGAGGAGCAGCCGGACGCGGTAGAAGCGATCGAGGAATCTCAGCATCGGCCTGAGTCTGAGCGAGCCCCCGGGTCTGCCGGAATGGGCCGTGGAGGAGCGGGTGACACCCAGTCCCGCATCGGGACGGGACACGCCCTCGAGGATCCGAGCGGCCCCTGGCCGTGCCGGGACCAGCGCCCACGCCCGGGGTCGTCGCGCCCCTGTCGCAGGCCGGTGCCGCGCACTAGGCTCGGTGCGTGGTGCGCCTCCTGGACGTTCTCTTCCAGCACCTTCGTGTGCTGGCCGCCTGCACCCTCGCCGTCACCCTCCTCGCCGCCACCGGGGCGTTCTGGCTCGGCGGCAGCCGCGTGATCACCGCGCGAGTCCGGGTCGAGCCGGCGAGCTTCGTCAGCGACGCCCTCCCCGACCTCTTCCCCGTCTCGGAGAGCCCGGCGCGCGCCGTCGCCGACCTCATCGACCAGCTGGTGCAGACCGACGCCTTCTCCCGGCGGGTGGCGACGGGGCACGGCGTGCGCGGCGATGGGCTCGCCGACGATCTGCGCAGTCACCTGCGGGTCCGTGCCGACAGCCCGTCGATTCTCGTGCTCGACTACGTGACCGGGCAGCCGGACGGCGGGGTCGCGACCCTGGCCGCCGTCCTGGTCGCACTCGCGCAGGCGGTGCAGTCGGTCGAGGTCGAGAGGGCGTCCGCGGTGCTGCGGGCGTCGAGCGGCGCGCTGGGGAAGGCGCACGAGGACCAGCAGCGGTCGATCGACGAGGCGAAGCGGTACGCGTACTCGTCCGACCAGGCCGGCGAGGCGCTGAGCACCGATCCGGTCTACCGGGGGCTGCTGGCCGCCGTGCAGGCGGCCACCGACCACTACCGGGCGGTGAGCGCCCTTCTCGACCAGGCCTCGGTGGCGAGCCAGGCGGCCACGCACGCCCGCACCGAGGCCTTCGCCGTCGTCGACCTCCCGCGCGCACAGCCCGCGGCGCGCGCGACCGCCGCCGCACGGTACGGGCTGCTCGCGGTGATGGGCACCTCCGCTCTCGGGATCCTCGCCGTCTACCTGATCGCGGTCCTCGACCCGCGGCTGCGGAGCGCCGGCGACCTGCGCCGCCACCTGTCGACCTGCCTGCTCGTCAGCGCTCCGCCCACCGACCGGAATTCGCCGGCGGGGGCGGCGGTGCGGCGGCCGCCGTGGGCGGTGGCGATGGCCGAGGTCCTCGCCAGCCGCCCCGACCGGGGGGGAGTCGTCGCGGTCGTCGGTCACGGCCGCGACGAGGGCCGCTCGACCGTCGCCGCCGGCCTCGCGGCGGCGCTCGCCGAGCATGCCGGCGGCCGCGTGCTCCTCATTGATCTCGACCTGGAGAGCTCCGTCCAGGCGGCCAGGTGGGAGATGCCGGCATCGCCGGGCGTCGTGGACTGCCTCGAGAGCCCCGGCCGGCTGGCGGAGGTGGCGAGGTCGGTCCGCGGGCGGCTCTGGCTGCTCCCCGCCGGCGTGGGCGGGCGGCCGGCGAGCGCGGGTCTCCTGCACGACGTCGCCGACGGCGGTCTCCTGGCCGCCTGCCGCTCCGCCTTCACCTGGACGGTCGTCGATCTTCCACCCCTCGTGGAGGCACCGGACGTGGTCTCCCTCGCCGCCCTGGTCGACCACCGTGTCATGGTCGGACGCTACCGGAGGACACGCGTGGACGCGGTGGCGAGGTCGGCGGCGCTCCTCTGCGGCCCGGTGCTCGGGTGCGTGATGACGGACCACCGCCCCCCCATCCCCGCGTGGGCGATGAGGCTGCTGGGAGTGCGCTGAAGGCGGCCCTCCTTGTTGGGGCCGCCTTCGACTCGAGCCTGCTCGCCGATCCAGGGCTGGGCGGCGTCAGCTCGCCAGCGCGACCCGGGCTCGCTTCCCCGACAGCTGCACGCGGGCGTGGGGACCGCCGTCGGTCCACCAGGCGATGGTGCGCGACAGGCCCTCGCGCAGCGAGACGGTGGGCTCCCAGCCGAGCTCCCTGGTGGCGGTGGTGATGTCGGGACGCCGGCGTCTCGGGTCGTCGACGGGCAGGGTTCCGTGCACGACGGGGCTGGCGCTCTCCACCAGCTCGGTGATGAGGGTGGCCAGCTCGAGCACCGTCAGCTCCCCGGGATTGCCGAGGTTGACCGGCTGCGCGTAGTCCGAGAACAGCAGCCGCTCGAGCCCGTCGACGAGGTCGTCGATGTAGCAGAGGCTGCGGGTCTGCGAGCCGTCGCCGAACACCGTGATGGGCTCGCCGGCGAGGGCCTGGGTGACGAAGGCGGGGACCGCCCGCCCGTCGTTGCGGCGCATCCGCGGGCCGAAGGTGTTGAAGATGCGTGCGATCCGGGTGTCGAGCCCGTGCACGTTGTGGTAGGCCATCACGAAGGTCTCGGCGGCCCGCTTGGCCTCGTCGTACACCCCGCGCGGGCCGACCGGGTTCACGTTGCCCCAGTAGTCCTCGGTCTGGGGATGGACCTCCGGGTCGCCGTACACCTCGCTCGTCGAGGCCAGCAGGAAGCGTGCCCCCTTCGCCTTGGCCAGGCCCAGGGCCTTGTGGGTGCCGATGGTGCCCACCTTGAGGGTGTGGATCGGCATCAGGGCGTAGTCGATCGGCGACGCCGGCGATGCGAAGTGGAGGATCGCGTCGACATCACGGGCGGAGCCGGGTTCATCGGCTCCCATCTGTGCGATCGGATGCTCCAGCGCGGACTCTCCGTCGTCTGCCTCGACAACCTGCTGACCGGCAATGCCGACAACATCGCGCATCTGCTCAGCCACCCCGGCTTCGACTTCCGCTACCACAACCTGGTCGACTACGTCGATGTGGACGAGCCGGTCGATGTCGTCTTCCACCTGGCCAGCCCGGCCAGCCCGGTCGACTACCTGCGGCTGCCGCTACACACGCTGAAGGTGGGCTCCTACGGCACCCACAACGCGCTGGGCCTGGCCAAGTTCAAGCGCGCCCGGTTCCTGCTGGCATCGACATCCGAGGTCTACGGCGACCCGGAGGTGCACCCCCAGCAGGAGGAGTACTGGGGCAACGTCA
>JAXDLS010000225.1:0-3572 GCA_034666485.1 Chloroflexota bacterium | reverse complement strand
GGATGGCCCTATCTGGACGAGGTGTCGCAATGAGCACTGGTGTCGGCAGCTGGTACGAGCGCGGCGTGGACAGCGCTCTGCTCGCATTCCAGCAACTGTGTACCTGGCGCAGCATCGTGACTCTTGTTGTCGGCACCGTCGATGTACGTCGTCACACCCCCTGCGGGCTTTTCGACCGCTCGGGTGTCGGATGTGGTCGTGCTCCTGCTGAGGCTGTACGTCCGACGGCGAGGTCGAGGGAGCAGGCGGCGGCTCGATCGCCCAGAATGGGGCGATGCCCGGTCGCATCCGGCGCGCCGCCCCGGTGGCCGCGCTGCTCCTGCTCGCCGCCTGCGGCGCGCCGCCGGCCGCCAGGCCCGCCGGTCCGGCCTCTCGCACGGCCGGCACCGCCGCCCCCGCGCTCGGCACCGGGTCGGCCTGGACGACCTATCACGGCGACGCCGCCCGCACCGGGGTCGACTCCAGCTCGCCCCCGATGGGCTCGCCGCGCGTGCTCTGGCGCTCGGCCGCGCTCGACGGCGACGTCTACGCCGAGCCGCTGGTGGTCGACGGCCACGTCATCGTCGCCACCGAGGGCGACACGCTGTACTCGCTCGACGCCGGCAGCGGCGCAGTCGCCTGGCAGGCGCACCTGGGCACCCCGGTGCCGCGCTCGATGCTGCCCTGCGGCAACATCTTCCCCCTCGGCATCACCGGCACCCCGGTCGTCGACCGCGCCGCGCAGCTGGTCTACGCGGTCGCCGAGACCACGCCGGGCACCCACATCCTGGCCGCCGTCGAGCTGGGCAGCGGCAGGGTCCGCTGGCAGCGTGGCGTGGACCCGCCGGGGATGACCGCCATCGCCCAGCAGCAGCGCGCCGCCCTCACCCTCGACGCCGGCCGGGTCGTGGTCGCCTTCGGCGGGCTCCTCGGCGACTGCGGCGCCTACCACGGCTGGGTGGTCGCGGTGGCCGCCGACGGCAGCGGCCCGCTGCTCGACTTCCGGGTGCCGAGCACCCGCGAGGCGGGGATCTGGGCGCCCGCCGGCCCGTTGGTCGACACCGACGGGAGCCTCCTGGTGGCCACCGGGAACAGCGAGGCGGCGGTCGCGCTCGACGGCGGCGACTCCGTCCTCCGGCTCTCGCCCGACCTCCACCAGCTCGACCAGTGGGCGCCGGCCGACTGGCGCGTGCTCAACGCCACCGACGCCGACGTCGGCTCGATCAGCCCGGCGGCGGTGGGCGGCGGACTTCTCTTCCAGGGGGGCAAGTCGGGCCGTGGCCACCTGCTCCGCGCCGGCCACCTCGGCGGAGCCGGCGGCGAGGCGTTCGCCGCGGAGGTCTGCCCGGGCGGCTCCTACGGCGGCACCGCCTTCGCCGCCCCCTTCCTGTACGTGCCCTGCGTGCGGGGGCTGCGGGCGCTGCGCATCGGCCCCGGCGCCACCTTCTCGGTGGCCTGGACCGGCCCCGCGACGGGACCGCCGATCCTCGCCGGCGGCGCGGTGTGGGCCACCGCCTCGGGCCAGACCACCCTCGTCGCGCTCGATCCCGCGAGCGGCGCGGTGCGCGCCCGCGTCGAGGTCGGGCCCATCCTCCACTTCGTTACGCCCGCCAGCCTGGGCGGCACCCTGGTGGTGGGATCCGGGGCGTCGATCGTGGCCGTCACCGGAGTGTGATCAGGCCCGCGACCTTGACGGACCCCTCCTCGGAGGGCTTGAATGGCCCGCTCCGAGAGGAAGCCCGCCGTGCGGGGAAGCGGGTGCCTGGGTGCTCTTCACAACTGTCGACTTTGCCGTCTTCTTCACCATCGTCCTGGCGCTGAGCTGGCTCGTTCCGGCCTTCGGCACCCGCTGGAAACTCCTCGTCCTACTCGCCAGCTACGTCTTCTACAGCTGGTGGGACTGGCGTTTCTGTGGGCTTCTGGCGGCCGCGACGGTGGTCAACCAGGCCGCTGCCGAGGCGATCGCGCGCAGCCGCTCGGCAACGAGACGGCACACCCTGCTGGCGCTCGCGGTCACCGGCGACCTGGTCACCCTGGGCTTCTTCAAGTACGCCGGCTTCTTCGCCAGCTCGCTGGAGAACGCCCTCGGCCATCTCGGCATCGGCGCCCCGCTGCCGCTGCTCCAGGTGGTGCTGCCGGTGGGCATCTCGTTCTTCACCTTCCAGGCGATCAGCTACGTCGTCGACGTCCACCGTTCGTCCGTCGAACCCGCCTCGCGCCTCGACTTCGCCGTCTACCTCGCCTTCTTCCCGCACGTGGTCGCCGGCCCCATCGTCCGCGCGCGCGAGTTCATCCCCCAGCTGCGGCGCAGCACCGCCGAGCCCCGGGTCGACGGTGGCCGTGCCCTGTGCCTGATCGTCGGCGGCCTCTTCAAGAAGGTGGTCCTCGCCGGGTTCCTGGCCACCGCGGTGGTCGACCCCGTCTTCGCCGCGCCGGCGGCGCACTCGCGGCTCGAGGTGCTGGCCGCGGTCTACGGCTACGCGGTGCAGATCTGGGCGGATTTCAGCGGCTACACCGACATCGCGATCGGCTGTGCGCTGCTGATGGGCATCCGCTTCCCCGCCAACTTCAACGCGCCGTACACCGCCACCAGCCTGCAGGACTTCTGGCACCGCTGGCACATGACCCTCTCGCGGTGGCTGCGCGACTACCTGTACGTGCCCCTCGGCGGCTCGCGGGGATCGCGGCTGTTCACCGCGCGCAACCTGATGCTCACCATGCTGCTGGGTGGCCTCTGGCACGGCGCCGCCTGGACCTTCGTCGTGTGGGGCGGCATCCACGGCGCCTTCCTGGTCGCCGAGCGGCGGCTGCGCGGCCGCGGGCCCGACCTCGACCCGGCGGCCGCCCGCGCCCTGGGGCGCGTGCTCACCTTCCATGTCGTCTGCCTGGCCTGGATCTTCTTCCGCGCCGACTCGCTGGGGACCGCCTTCAGCCTGCTCGGCCGGCTGGTGACGGGGGGCGGATCCGCCCCGCTGCTCACCCTGCCGGTGGTGCTCGCGGTCGCGCTCGGCATCGGCGTCCAGTACCTGCCCATGGGGGTGCTGGGACGCGCGGTGACGCGCTTCTCGCACCTCGCTCCCGCGCTGCAGGGGGCCGCCCTCGCCACCGCGCTGGTCGCCATCGGCGTGCTCGGTCCGCAGGGCGTCGCCCCGTTCATCTACTACCGCTTCTGACGTGGAGGAGCGGCGGATGATGCGACCCCGACAGCTGCTGGTGGTGGCGCTCGTCGGCCTGACCCTGGCCCTGCTCCTCAACGCCCGGAGCCTGGAGCGCAGCGCCGAGACCTCGCCCTTCGGGGTGCGCCGCAGCGTCGAGATCGCCCTGCTCCGGCCGGCGGTGGCGATCAGCGACCACCTCGCCCTCGACCGCCCCCGGGCGGCGCTCAGCGCCCTGCTGCGGCGCCCCGACGACGGTGGCCCGGCTCCCCCCGACCCCGCCGCCCTGCCCCCGGCGCTGCCGCCGGTGCGGGTGGCCTCGTCCGACCTGCGGCTGCAGCTCCCCGCCAGCGGACGGGCGCGGGCCGCCCCGCCGCCGGCGCCGCCGGCGCACACCGCCGCCAACCCGCTCCGCCTGCTGGTGGGGGGCGACTCGGT
>JAXDLS010000224.1:0-2651 GCA_034666485.1 Chloroflexota bacterium | reverse complement strand
GTCGAGGCCCTCCGTGTAGAAGATCGTGATCTGCCCGGGCGACGCGCGCACCGTGGCCCCGGCGGCGGGCTCGGCGCTCACCAGGTAGGGATGGGCGGCGGCACCGGTGGGGAGGAGCGCCCCGGCCACGCCGGCGAGGGCGGCGAGCAGCCGCACCCATCGCGATGGGACGGGCGCGTGGCGGTGGCGGTGGGGCATCGACATGGGCGGCGACATGGTGCACCAGCGGACCCCGGGCGGCGAAAGGGGGCCGGCCACCGCCGGCCCCCGTCGTCAGCTGTCGGGAGAGGTCTCGCGCCTACTCGGCGTAGGGGAAGCCCCCGGAGTCGGCCGCGTTGTTGACCTCGGCGCCCCAGTAGCCGGTCACCGCGCCGGCGGCGTTGCGGGTGACGCCCGTCTGCGGCGGGCTGTTCTCGACGAAGAGCATCGCATGGGGCTTGTAGTAGCCCGTCGTCGCTCCACCCGGCCAGGAGTGCCGGTTGAACTGGACGCAGGGCGTCCCCTCCTTCTCATCGATGAAGGCATTGTCGTAGGAGATGTCGCCGGTCACCGGGTTCACGTTGATCATGCAGAGTTTGTGGTTCCCGTCCACGCCGGTGCGGGACACGAAGTAGTTCGCGAAGGCGGCGCGGGTCAGGGCGTGGGTGTCGACGAACTCCTTCCCCGTCTGCGGGTCCTTGATCGTCACCGTCTGCAGGGAGAAGTTGTCGAAGGTTCCCCAGTGGGGGCCGCCGGTCGTGGTGTCGTTCACCGGGACCACGCCGGCGACGGTCGGGCAGTCGGCGCCGCCCGCGCTCGGGTCCATGACCGCGCGGATGTTGTTGATGTTGCAGTTGTAGCCATTGCCGGCCTCGAGCAGCCGGGTGACGTCGATGGCGTACACCATCTTCGGGGTGCCGCTGTCGGCGAAATCGTCCTGGTTCAGGTAGCGGCCGGTGACCGCGTGGAAGACGAAGCGGTTGTCGGGCGACACGTTGATCCAGGTGCCGCCATCACAGCCGCTGGCCTCGGTGATCTGCGAGTTGGGACCACCGTTGGCCACCTGGCCACTGAAGGACGACTGTGCCTTGGGCGAGAACACCGCCGCCGTGGAGTCGAAGACCTCGTGCCAGGGGTGTGACGGCGTCTGGGTGATGTCCGGGGTGTAGAAGACGGCGCCGCCGCACATCGACTCGGAGAAGAAACCCTTCGGCACCTTCCCGTTGGGCAGCGGGTAGTCCCACGTCTTCCCGACCTCCATGATGCCCAAATTCTCCTGGTGGGCCGGGTTCGCGTCGTCGCGCGGGCCCTTGGGCATCACGTCGACCTTGGTGATCTTGGGATGGCTGGTGTCGCTGATGTCCCAGACGCGGACCGTCCGCCGGAAGACGTTGTAGTTTTCCGGCTTCAGCGGATCCTCGACCAGCCGGGCCGGCTCCGCGTAGTCGGACGTCACCAGGGTGTGGAGATCGTTGCGGACCTGGATGCCGTGCGGGTTGGCGCAGCTGCCCAGGTCGGGGCAGGAGGGCAGGCCGTTGACGTCGGTCGGTGGGAGGCCCTCCGCCGCGGTCGCCGGGAACTCACCCAGGATCTGGCCCTTGGCGCCGATGTGCACGACCTCGCCGGGGGTCATCCCGTAGACCTGGAGCGGGCCGCCCATCAGGGTGCCGTAGGCAGTGCCGTCGGGCAGGGTGTCGAACGCGTCCCAGATCGATCCGCCCGGGGTCGCGAAGGGCTCCTGGGTGCTGATCAGGGTCACCTTGGGGAGCGCGCTGGCGTCCCAGGTGAAGAGCCGCGAGCTGAACAGTCCACCGGCCCAGAGCGGCTGGCCCGGGAACCAGATGTACTGCATGTGGTGCGGCTCGTTCTCGCTGCCGTCCGAACCGGGGATGACGGCGACGTTGACGACGTTGCCGTAGGTGCTGCAGCCGCGCTCGGCGTCGACGGTCGCGATCATGTCCTGTCCGGGCTGGGTCTCCTGGGGGAGGACGTCCCGGATGGCCTGGGGATTGACCGCGCCGCCGTTGGCGAGGATGAGCGCATCCTTGCCGGTCAGGTCACCGGCGTTCATCTTGCCGGCCCACACCACCAGGTACTCGTGGCCGGAACCGGCGCCCGGGCAGATGGTGCCGGAGGGGCTGTTCTTCACCGCCGTGGCCGCCGGGGCGACGGCGGGACGCGCCACCGCCTTCGGCTGGGTCTGCACCGTGTAGTTGATGACGTTCCTGACCCCGCCCGGGGTCTCGACCGGGGACACGCTCCGGACCACCTTCACGGCCGTGGAGTGACTGAGCAGGTCGGGGATGACCGTGCTCGTCGCCACCAGGGCCGAGGGGATCAGAAGCGCCGCACCCCCGCCTGCCAGAAGTGCTCGTCGTATCCTCATTCGCCTTCCGTCCAAACTGTGTTCTGGCCGCCCCGGTCCGCGTCGTACCCCCGTGAGAGCCACCGGCGACGGTTCTTCAGAAGTCCCCAGGTATCGAGTGCGCTCGGAGTTCGATCAGCCGCTCACCTCGCTTAAAGTTGACAAACTCGATCGAGATTATCAGGAAGATGAGGGGCCTCGTGGAGTGCGTCCGCGGCCCCGGTGGGGGTGGGCGCGTCCGGGCCGGCGACAGCCGCGACGGCGCACGCAGCGATCCCCCGCATCACCCGCTCTCCTCCTCACACGG
>JAXDLS010000223.1:0-3324 GCA_034666485.1 Chloroflexota bacterium | reverse complement strand
CCGGCGGCCGCCGCCCCCTGCTCCGCCCGCACCAGCACCAGGGTGCGCAGGCCGGGGGCGGCACCGGTGTCGGCGGCGGCGCGCCCCTCGTCGCCCTTGTTGCCGATGGCGAGCGAGAACACCGCCCAGTCGACCGAGACCTCGCCCAGCTCCTCGAGCCGGCGGACCCAGCGCGACGTCTGATAGCACCAGGGGCAGAGGGGGTCGAGGTGGAAGCGGATGGGCTCGGCCATGGGCGGTGCTCCGTATCGGGGGGTGGGGCTGCCCGGTTCATCCTACCGAGGCCGCTCCCCGGGCAAACCTGGGGGTGGCGGCGGCCGTCCGCCCCGGCCGCCCGGCCGGCGCTGCCCCCACCGCAGGGGCGGGTACCATGTGGCCGCTCTCGTTCGGGTGGCACACAAGGTGGGGATCGGGATGCACGGGATCAGCGGTCAGGCACTGGCCATCGACTGCTTCGTCTTCGCCCTGGCGGTGTTCGTCGGCTTCGAGCTGATCACCAAGGTGCCCGCCATCCTCCACACCCCGCTGATGTCGGCGACCAACGCCATCCACGGGATCGTGCTGGTGGGCGCCATCGCCGTCGCCGCGGTGGGCCACGACGCCATCTCCGACACCGTCGCCGTGATCGCCGTCTTCCTGGGCACGCTCAACGTGGTCGGCGGCTTCGTGGTCACCGACCGCATGCTCGAGATGTTCAAGGGCCGTGGCGCGCAGATCCGCAAGCAGAAGGAAGGGGCTGCGTGACCGGCAACCCGGCTCCCTGGGTCACCCTCACCTACATCGTCACGGCGATGCTCTTCATCGTCTCCATCAAGCGGCTGCGCACCCCGGGCAGCGCGCTCCAGGGCATCCGCCTCGCCGTCGTCGGCATGGCCATCGCGGTGGCGGTGACCCTGCAGCAGGCGGGGTTCGACAACTGGCTGCTGATCTTCCCGCCGATGGTGGTGGGTGGGGTCATCGGCACCGTCGCCGCCAGGCGGGTGCGGATGACCGCCATGCCCCAGATGGTCGCGGTGTTCAACGGGATGGGCGCGGGCGCCGCCGCGCTGATCGCCGCCGACGAGTTCCGCCGTCTCGACTCCTCGGGCGGGGTGCCGCGCATCGAGGCGGTCACCATCCTGCTCAGCTGCATGATCGGCGCCATCGGCTTCGCCGGCAGCATGGTGGCCTTCGGCAAGCTGCAGGAGTTGATCACCGGCAGGCCGCTCACCTACCCGGGCCAGAAGCTGATCAACGCCGGCCTGCTCGGCGCGATCCTCGTTCTCGGCGTGGTCATCGTCGTCAACCAGGGTGGTCTCGGGCTCTTCCTCGCCTTCGCCATCGGCTCCCTCATCCTCGGGCCCCTCTTCGTGCTCCCCATCGGCGGCGCCGACATGCCGGTGGTGATCTCCCTGCTCAACAGCTTCACCGGCGTCGCCGCGGCGATCACCGGCTTCGTCCTCGACAACCAGGTGCTGGTGGTGAGCGGCGCGCTGGTCGGCGCCTCGGGGACGGTGCTCACCCAGCTGATGAGCAGGGCGATGAACCGCTCGCTGGTGAACATCCTCTTCGGCGCCTTCGGCGGTGGCCCGGCGAAGGGCGCGGCCGGGGGCCCGGCGGAGGCGGGGGGCGACGTGCGCAGCGCCACCGTCGAGGACGTCGTCGCGCTGCTCGAGCTCGCACGGCTGGTCGTGGTGGTGCCCGGCTACGGCCTCGCGGTCGCCCGCGCGCAGCACGACGTCAAGCGGCTCGCCGACCAGCTCGAGGCGCGCGGCATCGAGGTGAAGTACGCCATCCACCCGGTCGCCGGCCGGATGCCGGGGCACATGAACGTGCTGCTCGCCGAGGCCAACGTGCCCTACTCGCAGCTCTACGACATGGACGCCATCAACGACGAGTTCGGCCGCGCCGACGTCGCCGTGGTGATCGGCGCCAACGACGTCGTCAACCCCGCGGCGCGGAACAATCCCGGCAGCCCCATCCACGGCATGCCCATCCTCAACGTCGACGAGGCGGCCAACGTGGTGGTGCTCAAGCGGTCGATGAACCCCGGCTTCGCGGGCATCGAGAACGAGCTCTTCTACAACCCCAAGACGGTGATGCTCTTCGGCGACGCGCAGAAGTCGGTCTCCGACCTGGTGACGGAGCTCAAGGAGGCGAGCTGACGGAGCTCCGGCGCCGCGGCAGGTTCAGCCTGGATTCATCCGCGGGGTGCTGAATGGGGGGGCCGTCACGCCGCGCGCTGACACCGTCGTCGCGGCGGACGGCATCCCGTTCCCCGATGGCCGGGGCGGATGGCCGGCCCACCCGGCCCCCGCCCTGGCCGGTCGGACGCTCAGGCAGCCGCCGCCGGCCGGCAGACCCGGCAGGGGCGGTAGCCCGCCGAGCGGGCCTCCCGCTCCGAGCCGAACGCCACCCGGTGGGCGTCGCCGATGCGCCGGGCGCTGCGACAGGTCGGGACGCAGAAGATCCGGGTGGTGTCGCTGCCGTGGAAGCGCACCCGCGCCCGCGCCAGCGCCTCGAGCTCGCCGGCGTCGACGCCCTCGGCGGCGAGCACCCGCCGCTTGGCCTCGGGGCCGCCGCCGCTGTACTGGCCCAGCCGCCAGTCGCCCTGGACCACCCGGTGGCAGGGGATGACCAGGGGGATGGGGTTGTGCCCGAGCGCGGTGCCCACGGCGCGGACCGCCCCGGGCCGGCCGATCTCGCGCGCCACCCAGCCGTAGGTGCGCACCTCGCCCCGGGGAATGGTGCGGGTGGCCCCGAGCACGTCCCGCTGGAAGTCGGTGAGGCCGCCGAGGTCGACGGTCACCCCCCGGCCGTCGCCGCGCAGCCCGGCGGCGACGGCGGCGGCCAGCGTCTCGGGCAGCGCGGCGGCGGGGTGCACGGTGCCGGCCCGGTGCTCGCGGAACCAGGCCTCGAACTCGGTTCCGCTCGACTCCCGCCGCACCGCCACCACCCCGGCCGGGCCGTGGGCCACGAACACCGTGCCCAGCGGACTGTCCATGGGCGCGTACCAGCACCCGAGTCCCAGCCGCCGCAGCACTCCGGGCAGCAGCGTCTCCGGCGCCGGCCGCCGGCCCAGCTCGCGCAGTCCCGTCTCCACGACGTCCTGGCCCATCACGCCTCCACCTCCGCTCCCAGCCGCCGCCGCAGCGCCTCGATCCCGCGGTGGACGTCGGACTTGACCGTGCCCAGCGGCCGGCCCTGCACCTCGGCGATGCGCGGGTAGCTCAGGTCGTGGGCGTAGCGGAGCAGCACCGCCGCCCGCTGCTCGTCGGGGATCGACGCCAGCGCCCCCAGCAGCCGTCTCCGCTCGGCGGCGCGCAGCGCCTCCGCCTCGGGGCC
>JAXDLS010000222.1:0-5679 GCA_034666485.1 Chloroflexota bacterium | reverse complement strand
TCGCGGCCTCGCCCCACGCCGAGGCGCCCGCCGGATGGGAGCGCATCCCCACCAGGACCATGGCGCCGACCACCGAGGCGAGGCAGACCAGGCGGTCGCGCAGCAGGATGAGCGCGCCCAGCGCGTTGAGGACGAGGGCCATGCTGGCGAGGTCCTCGAGGCCGACCCGCACTCCGAGGGCCGCCCCCCAGGTGCGCGGCTCGAACCCGCTCAGCACGCTGCCGTCGTGGAGGCGCCCGGCGGTGGCCGCGAAGGCGAGCACCGACCCGGCCAGCGCGATCAGCATCGCGGTGGTGAGGTGCCGGGTGGAGAGGCGCCAGGCGGACCGGGGGGCTCCGGCCCCGGCGAGGGTGCGCTCGGCGGCGAGGCCGCCCCCGGCGGCGGCGAGGCCGAGCAGGAGCAGCCAGCTGGCGAGGGTGCCCGGCCAGTCCCTCGGCTGCTCGTCGCCGTCGGAGGAGGGCGGCCCGATCACCCTGGCGGCGGCGGCGCTTCCGGGCGGCGGTGCGGGACCCACCGAGAAGGCGATGGTCCCGTCGGTGAGGTGCCCGTCATCGGCGGAGATGACCGTCCAGATGGCGGCGTAGTCGCCGTTCGCCAGCGGGGGAAGGGTCACCGAGATGCTGGTGCCGCTCGGGCTGACCCGCGGCACCGCACCGGGCACCAGCTCGAACCTGCCGGTGAACACCTGCACGCCGCTGTGGGCGAGGGCCACCGGCTGGGTGAAGAGCAGCTGCAGGCCGGTGGGGGCGGTGCCGAGCCGCTGGCCGGTCCGCGGGTTGCTCACCGTGAGGTACGCGTGGGCACTGGCTTTGAGCGGGGTCAGCACGCTGCCCAGCACGGCGAGGGCGAGCGCCACCACCACCACCCGCCAGGGGTTCGGGACGGCGCGGACCCGGTGGACCGCGCCGTCCACAGCGAGGAAGGAGGGCGTCACGTGAACGGGGCTGCCGGGCCCCTCAGTCCCCACCGCGCCGCGGCGGGTGGCCGTACCGTCCGCCGAGGCGGTAGGCGAGCAGCAGGCCGACGGCGATCAGCACGGTGGTCTCGTTGCCACCGAGCAGGCCGCCCGACCGCGGAGCCACCTGCGTCCCCGCGGGAAGCAGCGGCGGCAGGCCGAGGGGAGCCAGCTGTTGCGGGACGGTGGGCGGAGAGTAGGGCTGCGTCGGGTTCGGTGTCGGCAGCGCGGGGAGCGCCGGGGGAACGCCCGCCACGGGCTTGTCGGAGGGGGCGACCTCGAGCGCGGTGACCAGCCCCATCATCCCGCTGTCGTCGTGGGCGTGGCTGAAGATGTGGCAGTGCATCAGCCAGTTGCCCGGGGACATCGGCGTCCAGACGATGTCCAGGGTCTGGCCGGTGCCGATCAGGGTCGTGTCCATCCACTCGGGCACGGCCAGGCGTATCCCGTCCCTCGCCACCAGCTGGAACGGGAAGCCGTGGAGATGGATGGGATGGACCTGGTCGCCGGTGTCGATGATGCGGATGTGGACGCGCTCGCCGACCCTGGCCTTGAGGGGATAGGTGTAGGGGAACCCCTTGCCGTTCAGCACCATGCCGAGATAGGTGTCGCCGATCATCACCCGGTAGTCGTGGTCGGCGGGGATGTCCCCGGTCCGGGGGATGATCTCCAGCGAGCCGTACAGGCCGAGGCCCTCGTCCTTGCCCGAGGTGTGGGTGTGGTACCAGTGCGAGCCCGTCGCCACCGCGGTCCAGGCGTAGGTGTAGGCGGTGCCCGGGGAGATCAGCGGCTGGGTGATGCCCGGCACCCCGTCCATCGCGTTGGGCAGGATCATGCCGTGCCAGTGGACGCTGGTCGCCACCGGCAGGTCGTTGGTGACGATGATCCGGAGCCTGTCGCCCTCGTCGACCCGGATCACCGGTCCGGGGATGGTGCCGTTGAAGGCGTACGCCGTCTGGGTGTTGCCCGGTGTGGTCGTCCAGGTGATCGGCGCCATCCGGAGGTGGAACTCCTTCACCCCGTCCTTGTCGGTGGTGTACTGCGCGAGGCGCGTGCCGTCGCCGAGGGTGCCCGGTCCGGACACCCCCTGGGGCAGCTCGGTGGGGGTGTACGCGGGCTGCGCCGCCGGCTGGGCGCCCGCGGCCGCGGGCACGGCGCGGCCGGCGCGGACGGGCAGCGCCACCTCGCCCAGCGAGGACGTCCGGCCGGTCGCCGGCTGCTGGCCCAGCGGCGGGGGCAGCGGCAGCTTGGGCAGCGGCGGCAGCGGACCCGAGTTCGGGGTCGGGGTCGGTGCGGGCTCCTCGGTCGCAGGGGGCGGCGGCGCCGCGCCCGCGGGCGAGCCCTTGCCCACGATCACCTTGCCGGTCATGTAGGTGTGCAGCCGGCAGTGATATCCGTAGGTGACGTCGTCCTTGTCGAAGGTGTGGGCGAACGACGAGCCGGGCTTGATCTCCGCGTTGGGATCGTTGGCCCTGCCTCCGTCGGAGCTCCACGCGCCGTCGTCCTGGATGACGGTGTGGGTCTGGCTGCTGCTCTCCCGGTTGTTCCAGGTGACCGTGTCACCGACCTTGACCCTGGTCTCCGTCGGTTTGAAGCTGAAGTCCTTGATGGTCACGGCCGACGTCGCTGCCCGGACCGGGCTGGGGGCCAGCCGCAGGACGGCGACGACGCCCAGAAGGCCGATCAGCATCACGCCGACGGCGGCACGCCGGCCAGAGCGCCGGCGGGGCGCGTCCATGGTGTTCCGTGTTCTTCTCATCGTCATCCTCGCTCGTCGGTCGCCGCGCTGGTGTCCCGTAGCCGCCCCGAAGGCCCCCGCACCGCAGCCGGTGCGGAAGCCTTCCCGGCGGGGGGTTTTGGGTGCCCGTCCCGGCGGGGACGGGCACCCGAGGCGATCAGGTGATCCTGGTGTCAGCCGCAGGCGTGGGGATTCATCGGATCCCGCTGCGCGCAGGTGAGGCCGGCCTTCAGCCCCGCGGGGAGCTTCTGGACCCAGCCGTTGTAGACGAGCGGCAGGGCGAGGACGCCCTGGCCACCCATGCCGTCCAGGGTGTACTGGCCCTGCAGGCCCTGGAGCTTCTTGGGGGTCACGTCGGACCTGGTGCTCGGGCCGATGCCCGTGAGGAATTTGCCGACCACCGCGATCTTCGAGATGTCGCCATCGCCGGCCGGATCGGGATCGACGACCGAGGTGACGTTGGCGAACTTGCTGGTGACGTAGGCGTAGTAGCCGCCGCCCTTCTTGGCGCCCCAGTTCACACCGTGGCAGCCGGGATCGCAGGGCAGGACCTTGATGACCTCGTCCTTGGAGATGTCGATGACATCCATGTTGCCCGAGACCGCGTTGGCCACGACCATGACCCTGTTGTCAGGGCTGACCGCGTTCTGGATGGGCAGGATGCCCGGCGCCGCCGGCCCCGCGTCGGAGCTGAGCGGCGGGAACTGGATGGGCAGACCCGAACCGCCGCCGCCCTGCGACCCGGTCACGAAGTCGTAGCCCTTGGTGAGCGAGATGTTCTTGGTGTCGACCATGCCGCCACCGCTGTGGCAGGCGGGACCCGCGGTCGAGATGCACACGATGTTGGCGCTCATCAGGCCGGCCGAGTAGGCCCGGTCGGCGTTGGAGCTCATCGCGGTCGCGATCGGGATGCTGCCGACGAATGCCCGCTTGGTGATGGACAGGTTCGGATCGGAGGCGTTGAGGTTGAACAGCGACGCGCTGTCGAAGTTGGCGTTGGGCGCCACCGCCGTATTGCCGTCCGCGCTGAGCCAGTGGGCGTGCGGGTGGGCGATGCCCTCGCCGGGGAGGACGGCGGAGAAGTTCTTGGTCACCCCGTTGTCGCCGGGGGCGACCTCGGTCAGCTTGTTCTCGCCGTTGATGCCGACGATCAGCTCGTCGGTGCCGCTGCGGGTCATGACGTGGGCGGGCGAGAGGCCCACCACCGTCTGGCGGAGGAACTGTCCGGTGAAGCGGTCGAACGCCGTGGTCTTGTTGGAGAACCACTCATCGGCGTAGACCGTGTTCTCGTCCCGGCTGACCCACTGGTTGTGGGGGTTGTCCAGGCCGCCGCCGTTGTTGATGCTGGGGAGCCCGAACTTGCGGACCACCTGCCAGGAGTTGGTGTCGATGAAGGACACCGTTCCCGGATAGGCCTTCTCGTTCAGCTCCTCCATCTGGGTGGACTGCATGACCTCACCCACCCCCGGGACCTTGGGATGCATGGCATCCGTGATCGCGGGGATCGCGATGGGCTCATGGAAGTACTGATGGAAGAACGACTCGAGGTTGGGGATCAGGTTGGGTGTCCCGCTCGCGTCGTGGACGATGATCGGAACCGGCGCGTAGCGCGGCATCCACGACCCGGCCCTGTCCGGGTAGTACCGCTTCCAGTTCTCCGCGTCGGTGATGATGAAGAAGGTGCGGACCAGCCGGTAGATGTAGTCCGACGCCGAGGGGAGCGGCTTGTCGACGCCCCGGACGCTCAGCATCTTGCCGAAGTCGGGCACCAGGGTCCCGGTGACGGCGGACGCGGGGTCCACGATGAGGACCGCGCCGAGCATGTAGGGATGAATGGTGCACTGAAAGGCATACAGACCGGGGGTGGTCAGGGTGACCGACTTCTCCCCGATGAATCCGCCGTCATTGTGGAAGGGCATGCCGGCGGCGCCGGTCGGCCAGATCACGCTGTCGGGATCGTGGTCGCTGAGGGTGTCCGGAGCTCCCACGATGAACTTCACCGTGGTCCCCGGGGTGGCCACCGCCAGGGAGTGGGAGCCGGCGACGTCCACGCCGGTGTCGAACCACGTCGGTCCGTCGTTGAGGTGGAAGATCGGGGGTACCATCGGGAGCTCGCCCGCCGCGGAGACGGGCTTGTTCGAGGAGATGCGCGTCCCGCCGAGGGCGACGGCCCCGAGCAACGCGGGAACCAACAGCATCGGAAGCAGACGCCTGAGACGTCTCCCTCGTCTTCCGGGTGTTGTACCTGCAGCCATACGGTGAATACCTCTTGGAGTGCGAGCAGGGTTTCTCCATGCCCGCCATCGATCTCACACACCCAATTGCCATGTTCGGGCTTGGCTTATGGGCACCTCCTTGGCTGTTCGTACATCACATCCGCCTGGCGGGCGGAGACGGGCCGCCACACCGGGGAAGCGATACCTCGGCCACCCGCGACGAGGGCTGCACTCGTCACGCGCGGACACAGGGACTCCGTCAGACGCATGAGGACCAGCGTATGGAGCGCCTCATTCAGCGTCACCGGACATCGCTCCGAACCAGGTGCCGGGCCTCCGGGATGGACTCACTGAGCCGGACGGCCCTGCGACGGCGGGCCCAACCAGGGCACGCAGGGTTTTGTGATCACGACGCCACATCTCGCGGCCGATCAGGCCGACCACCACGGACGTCCCAACCACGAGGTCGAGCCAGGTGGGTTCGCCCCCCGAGAGCGCGCCGGCGGTCGGGGGAGGCGCGGCGGCGAGGCCGCAGACCCCGCCCGCGACCAGCGCGGCGGCGATCCGGGTGCGGCCGAGGACCATCACCAGGCCCACCAGCCGCAGCGAGTCGAGCGGGTGGAGGAGGGCGGGGGCGGCCCCCCCCGCGACCAGGGCGAGGGCGCATCCCGCGGCGCCGGCGAGCAGGCAGGCGGTCACCCAGGCGGTGCGCCGC
Organism: Chloroflexota bacterium; assembly: GCA_034666485.1. Classification (GTDB taxonomy): domain Bacteria; phylum Chloroflexota; class Dormibacteria; order Aeolococcales; family Aeolococcaceae; genus CF-96. The sequence continues at coordinate 55 of JAXDLS010000222.1, read as the reverse complement.
GCCCCGGCGACGTCGACGCCACGGGCGACGGCGGCCGCCTCGGAGCGCGCCGCCA
>JAXDLS010000221.1:0-5571 GCA_034666485.1 Chloroflexota bacterium | reverse complement strand
CTAGGAGGCCACCCTGTATGGATGCCATCGAGCTGCTCACCCGCGATCACCGGGCCGTCGAGAAGCTCTTCAGCCAGTTCGACGGCGGCGACGACGAGACCAGGCGGTCGGCGGCCGAGGGGGTCATCCGCGAGCTCTCGATCCACGCCGCGATCGAGGAGGAGTTCTTCTACCCGATGGTGAAGAAGGAGGTCCCCGAGGCCGCGGACATGGTCGACCACGGGCTCGAAGAGCACCAGGAGGCCAAGCAGGTCCTCGCCAAGCTCGACGAGACCATCGACAAGTCCCACACCAAGGCCTACGCCGAGAAGATGCAGCGTCTCCAGAAGCTGATCTCCGACCACGTCGAGGAGGAGGAGAATGAGCTCTTCCCCAAGGTGCGCGAGGGGCTCACCAAGACCCGGCTCAACGAGGTCGGCACCCTGATGAACAAGGCCAAGGCGGCGGCACCGACCCGGCCCCACCCGAACGTCCCCGCCAACCCAGTGGTGCAGGCGACGGCCGGCAAGGCGGCCGCGGTGGTCGACCGGATGCGCGACGCGGTCACGGGGCGCGGCGAGAGCTGACCCCGGGGCGGTGAGGCCGGGGCGTCGCCGGGTCAGCCGCCGGCGACGCCCTGGCTGAGCGCGGCGCGGTGGGAGGCGAGGTCGCTCTCCACCATCCGCGCCACCAGCTCGGGGAAGGTCACCGTGGTGGTCCAGCCGAGCCTCTCGCGCGCCTTGGTGGCGTCGCCGATCAGCAGGTCGACCTCGGCGGGGCGCATGAACTTCGCGTCGGTCACCACGTGGTCGTGCCAGTCGAGCCCGACGTGCGCGAAGGCCAGGGCGCAGAACTCCTCGACGCTGTGGGTCTCGCCGGTGGCGATGACGTAGTCGTCGGGCGCCTCCTGCTGCAGCATCAGGTGCATGGCCCGCACGTAGTCGCCGGCGAAGCCCCAGTCGCGCTGCGAGGTCATGGTGCCCAGCGACAGCTCCTTCTGCAGGCCCAGCTTGATCTTGGCCACTGCGTTGGTGATCTTGCGGGTGACGAACTCGAGGCCGCGCCGCTCCGACTCGTGGTTGAAGAGGATCCCGCTGCAGGCGTACATCCCGTAGCTCTCGCGGTAGTTCACGGTGATGTAGTGGCCGTACACCTTGGCCACACCGTAGGGCGAGCGGGGATGGAACGGGGTGGTCTCGGTCTGCGGGGTCTCGCGCACCTTGCCGAACATCTCGCTGCTCGACGCCTGGTAGAAGCGGATGCCGGAGTTCACGGTGCGGATGGCGTCGAGCATGCGCACCACGCCGAGCCCGGTGATCTCGCCGGTGAGCGAGGCCTGCTTGAAGGAGAGACCGACGAAGCTGATGGCACCGAGGTTGTAGACCTCGTCGGGCTGGCAGGTCTCGAGCGCGGCGATCAGCGACGACTGGTCGAGGAGGTCGCCCTCGGCGAACTCGATCCCCGGGCAGAGCCGCTCGACCATCGCCAGCCGTGGGTTGTTCTGGCCGCGCACCAGGCCGTGCACGGTGTACCCCTTCTCCAGCAGCAGCTGGGCCAGGTAGGTGCCGTCCTGGCCGGTGATCCCGGTGATGAGAGCGGTGCTCAGCTCGCCTCCTCCACGTTCACTCCGCCGGCGGCGCGGCGCCGCATCATACGGGATCAGCCGCGCGCCAGCGCCCGGCGCTCCGCCTCGTCGACCAGCTCGCCGACCCGGTCGAGCACCGCCTCCCACCGATAGCGGCTGTCCACGAAGCGGCGGCCGGAGGCCCCCAGGGCGGCGGCGCGGTCGGGGTCGTCGAGCAGGGCGGCGGCGGCGGCGGCGAGCTCGGCGGCACCGCGGTAGAGGACGCCTCCCCCGCTGCGCCCCACCTGTCCGGCGAGCGCCGGCGAGGCGGCGTTGAGCAGCGCCGGCCGGCCCACCGCCCAGGCCTCGACGGCGAGCAGCGACTGGCTCTCCAGGAAGCTCGGCACCACCACCGCCGCCGCGCCCGCCACCGCGTCCCAGAGCTGCGCCCGCTCCAGCCGTCCGGCGCGCACCACCCCGGGCTCGGCGCCGGTGCCGCCCGCCGAGGCCGCCCCGGCGTCGCCGGCGAGCACCAGGCCGACCTCGGGATGGCTGCGGCGGAGCAGCGCCAGGGCGGCCAGCAGCTCGTCGATGCCCTTGCCGGTGGCGGCGCGGCCGGCGTGGAGCAGGTAGGGCCCCGACAGCCCCAGCCGCGCCCGCGCCCGGCCGGGGTCGCCCCCGCCGGGCGCCTCCAGGCCGACATTGCCGACCCGCCACGCCCGCTCCGCGGCCGCGGGGTGCGCCGCCTCGAGCAGCGCCCGCTCCTCGGGGGTGGCGTAGAGGAAGCCGTCCACGGCCTCGACCAGGCGGGCCACCGAGCGCAGCCCGAGAGGGCGCTCCTCGTGGGCGGCGGGCATCAGCAGCCGGGCCCCGCGGCTGCGCAGGGCGCCCCGCAGCGAGGGGTGGTAGAGGTAGGGGAGGAAGAGGGTCGGCGCCGCCGGGGCTACGGCCAGGGCGCGGACCAGCCCGGGGGCGTAGGGGCCCTGGAGGGCCACCCAGAGCGGCTCCGGCCGGAGCCCCGAAGGCAGCCGGAAGAGCACCCGGCTGAGCTGGTGGAAGAGGCGCGGAGGGCGGCGGATGGCGGTGGCGAAGCGGTGCACGGTCACCGGGCCGTCGCGACCCGTGCCCGCCGGCTCGTGGTTGCGCCAGCTCACCGCGTCGACGGCGCAGGTGGTGAAGACCTCGACCCGCCAGCCCGCTCCCGCAAGACGCAGCGCCAGCTCCCGCGCCACCCACTCGGCACCGCCGACCACCGCCTCGCCGAAGCGAGGGGTGACGATGCGCAGCCGACGGTCACTCTCCGGCACCGGCGCATTCTGCCTCGCCGCGTGTGGCCTTCCGCGTCCCCACCACGTGCCCCTCTCCAACCAGACGAACGGATCGACCATGTGCTCTCACCGGTCCGCGCCGGCCATCCCCGCGCGTGAACGCGCCTCCTTCGACGGTCTCCGATGCCGTCCTGGATCGAGACCACTCGACACTGGCGGAGCGCCGGTGCGAGATGGGCGGGACCCTCGCGATCGTCGATCGGGAGCCACGACAGCCTCCCTTGGAGGCGGTGGAGGCTGGGATGGCGGCGGCCCGAGGTGGGCGCCCCCGGGGGGTGGTCAGTCAGTGCGCCGGGCGTACGGGACGTGGAGCAGCTCGGCGGCCTGGCGCTTGGCTCGTTCGCCGCGCCGGTCATGGCGGGCGGTCGCGGCCCGGGGTCGACATGAGGCGGCTCCGGCGCGCGAGTACCCGGCCAAGGGCCGGCGACGAGGACGAGGCCGGCGCATGACTGCGGGGCTCGGCATCGTGTTCGATTCTTGGGGGAATCGCCGACCGGGCGGTCACCACTGAGCGGTAGATCATGTACTCATGACCGCCGCATCCACCCCCGGCCGATCCGGACCTCGTTGAGACTTCGCCCCTGTGCAGAAGGCTGGACGCCATGGCGGATGACTCCACGACGATCGAACTCAGCCGGCCCGAACTCCGCGAGGTCGCCGGCTACGCGGTGGCGTGCGCGCGGCCTGCATTGGCGATCTTCGAACGTGAGCGCCCTGACGATGGGCGCCCACGCGCCGCGATCGACGCTGCGCAGGCGTTCGCGGACGGAGCCGAGCGGACCAAGGCGCTCCGTGACAGCGCCTGGGCGGCACACCGGGCGGCTCAGGAGGCACGCGATGCAGGACGGGCTGCGGCGAGCGACGCTGCGCGCGCGGCCGGCCACGCGGCCGGTGCGGCGTTCCTCCACCCCCTGGCAAAAGCTACTCAGGTCAAGCACATCCTCGGATCGGCCGCTCATGCCGCGCGAGCGCTCGAACTCTCCGCCGGAGACGATCCCACGGTCGGAGCCGACCACATCGCGCAGTCGCGGATCCTTGCGCATCCCGTCGTGGTGGACGTCCTGAGGCGCTACCCGCTCGCCCCGCGTGGCGGTGGGCGGGTCGGAGAACTGATCCGTCAGTTGGACGCGTCGCTCCGGTGATCTCCGACGGTGTGCTGATGGACGAGTTCCGTCGACCGTGAGCCGCACCCAGCCCCCGGAGCTCCACCGGCTTCGCGGTGCTGGTCCGAGGGTTCTCTCATCGATAGTCAGGTACGGCGCCCCGGGTGGCGACAGGGTGCGACCTCGGTGCGGGCATGGCGGCGAGCCCCACGGGTCCTCCCCGCGGCGTCCGGGGTCAGCAGGGCGTTCATCGCCCTGCTGATGCGCTCCATCGACGCCTGCAGCCGCTGCTGGAACTCCGGCTCACGGCGCCGGCGGTCGATGAACTCTGTGACCGCGAGGCGCACCACCTCGACAACGGGTAGTTCGAGAATCTCAGCTACGGCACTCAGCGTCTCGGCCTGAGCCTTCGGCAAGCGCAGCGTCATCGCCTTATCAGCCACTTCGACGATCCCTTCCGGACCTCAACTCAGTCCCTCGAGCGAGCTGACGACACCGTCAGCCAGGTAGCTTGCCACCATGATAGCGCGGTGGTAACCTGGCACGCGGTTCGGCGTCCGGCACGGGGGATTGTTGAACATGTGGCGTTGTCCTCTGGCTCGCCATGGATTTGGAAGCGACCTCTTGGCGGCCTGTCCAGGATTCGACCCCCTCGGAGTGGTCGTGGGACATGGGCCGGGCGCGGGGCTGAGCGGGCTGACCTGTGGCCATATCGCGGCGGCCAGCACCGGCCGAGGCTTCGCCGCCACCTGCTGCCACCCAGAGGCCGAACGGATCGTCCCGGCGGCGCGGGAGGTTGCCAGGGGGATTCCCTCTGCTCGCCGCCAGGAGGTCGCCATTCACCGTCCTCGGGCGCAGAGAACCGGCACTCTCCGAGCCGGCCAGCGCATGAGACGGCCCGGTGGCGGCTGATCTGACCTCAGCGAACACCGAGGCGCGTGACGCCACGTCGTTGCACGCGTCGGGGGCGTAGAGCACCGGGCCGACGACGCGTGGCTTCGTCCGCGGTGGACGAGGTGCTCCAGGTGGAGGGGCCCGGCGTCCCGGGCGCTGCGTCGCCTACCCGGGGCCGCTGCGGCGCCTGTCCGCATGCGGGTGGTCCCGCGCGTAGGTCCTTCCCCTCCACGCCGAACCATGGTGACCCAACCGGTGCTGCTCGTCGCGTCGCCGGCGGTGCCTGCCTGCCATTGTCCGCACTACCACACAGGAGTGTGACCATGCCCCGTGCCTACCCCCCCATCATCTACCGCCACCACCACGCCGGACTGCGGGTCGTCGTCAGGTCCGGGCTACCGTGGGAGCCTTCTCAACCTCTCACGAACCTCCGCCGCGGACCACCTACCTGTGTGACGAGCGCGGCGGCTCGAATCTCTCCGCGGCCCAGGAAGCGAGGATCCGCAGCGCCTGCACGGAGGCTGACCCGGGCTCTGCGGTGTAGATGATGATCTGCTGCTCTGGCTCGGCGTCAGAGGTAAGTGCGTCCCACTCGAGCGTGATCTCGCCGACGACCGGATGGTCGTACGTGCGGGTGCCGCGCCGCTTTACGGCGACGTGCGTGCCTGCCAACCACTGGCGGAACTGGGCGTCTCGGATCGAG
>JAXDLS010000220.1:0-2726 GCA_034666485.1 Chloroflexota bacterium | reverse complement strand
AGCAGCGAGATCGCCGCCACGCTGGCGAGCAGGATGGTGAGGGTGGTGGTCACCGACTGCGCGGTGCTCAGGAACGAGCTGTTCGCCTGGATGGTGAAGTCGGCGGGCGCGCTGCTGCTGACGTTGTGGGTGACCGTCAGCAGCTGGGTGGCCTCCTGGTACGCGGAGCCGACGGTGCCCGAGCCGGTGGCGCTCAGCAGGATCCGCTGCACGCTGTTGGGGCTGCCGCCGGTGAGCAGGTCCTGGGCGGCGGTGATCGGCACCACCGCGAGGTCGTCGCCGTTCTGGAAGCCCTGGCCGCCGACGGTGGCGAGGATGCCGGCGACCGTGAAGGGGACCTTCCCGATCGTCACCGAGTCGCCGACGCCGACGCCCAGGTCGGAGGCGGTGGTGCTTCCCAGCACCACCTTCTGAGCGTGGCCGTCGACGTCGGCGTTGGTGAGGAAGGAGCCGGCGGTGACGCTGCGGGCGTTGGCGACCAGCCAGCCCGGGGTGCTGCCGCTGACCGTGGTGCTCCAGTTCGACGAGCTGCTGACCAGGGTCTCGCGGGCCTGGACGACCGGCGCGACCGCCTGGATGTCGGGGGCGTTGGCCTTGTCGGCGAGCCCGTCGGCGTCGGCCATGGTCAGGGTGCTGGCGCTGCCCGCGCCGCCGAAGATGCCGCCCGTGCTGGTGCTGCCGGGGGTGATGGTCAGCAGGTTGGTGCCGAGCGAGGAGATCTGCGCGTTGACCTGGTCGGAGGAGGCCTGGCCGATGCCCACGGTGCAGATCACCGCGGCGACGCCGAACAGGATGCCCAGGGTGGTGAGGATGGAGCGCAGCCGGTGGCCGAGGATGCCGCGCAGCCCGGTCTGGAGGGTGTGCTTCAGGTTCATGCCGCGCGCTCCTCGGTGAGCTGCCCGTCGATGGTGTGCAGCACCCGCTTCGCCACTGCGGCGACCGCGGGGTCATGGGTGATCAGCACCACCGTGCGCCCCGCCTCGTTGAGCTGGCGGAGGATGGCGAGGATGTCCCGGCTGGAGGCGGAGTCGAGGTTGCCGGTGGGCTCGTCGGCGAGGATCAGGTCGGGGTCGGTGACCAGCGCGCGGGCGATGGCGACGCGCTGCTGCTGGCCGCCGCTGAGCTGGGTGGGACGGTGGTCGACACGGTTGGCGAGGCCCACCTGCTCGAGCACCCGGAGCGCCGAGCCGCGGCGGTCGCGCGCGTTCCGGTAGAGGAGGGGCAGCTCGACGTTGCGCCAGGCGGAGAGGTCGTTGAGCAGCTGGAACTGCTGGAAGACGAAGCCGATGCGCTTGTTGCGGATGTGCGCCAGCTCGCGTGCGCCCATCCCGGAGACGTCCTCGCCGGCGAAGAGGTAGCGGCCGGAGGTGGGGTTGTCGAGGCAGCCGACGATGTTCATCAGCGTCGACTTGCCCGAGCCCGAGGGACCCACCACGGCGACGAAGTCGCCCTCGTCGACGGTGAGGCTGACGCCGTCCAGCGCGCGCACCTCGGCGTCTCCGCTGCCGTAGACCTTGGAGACCTGGTCGAGACGGAGCACCTCGCCCATCGTCAGCCCCCCAGGGTGCGGCCGAGGGCGCCGGCCCCGCCGCGCCCGGTGCCGCCGCCGAGGAGCCCGCCGCCGGTGGCGCGGGTGCTGCTCGACGGCACGGTGCTGCTCACCGTGGCGATCACCACCTGGTCGCCGGCGTTGAGCCCGGAGACGATCTGGGTGCGGCTCGAGTCGGAGGCGCCGGTGCTGACGGCCACCGTCTGCGGCTTGCCGTTGACCAGCATCTGCACGTTCGATCCGCGCACCGCGGCGGTGGGCACGGTGAGCACCCCCACCACCTGGTTGACGACCACGGTGATCGATGCCGACACCCCGGCGTGGAGCGCGGGGTTGCTGCCGTCGAGGACGACGACCACCGGGAAGGTGGCCACCCCGGAGGTGACCGTCGCCACGGCGGCGACCTGGGTGACCTTGCCCTTCACGGCCTGGGTGGCGCCCGCCGGGGTCACCAGGGCCCGCTGGCCGACGATGATCTGGTTGACCTGGGTGTCGCTCACCGTGCCGGTGACCTGGAAGGCGCCGGGGGTGAGCACCGAGATCTGCGGGGTGGTGGTCGACGAGGCGGAACCGGTGCTGCCGGCACTGCTCGAGATGGTCTGGCCGGTCGTGAGGTTGACCACCCCGACAACCCCGTCGGCGGGGGCGGTGAGGGTGCCCTGGGTGAGCGCCTTCTGCGCGTTGTCGACGTTGATCTGCGCGATCTGGACCTGGCTCTGGTCCATCTGCACCTGCTGCGGGGTGGTGCCCTGCTGCAGCGCGGCGAGCGACTGCTGCGCGTTCACCAGCTGGACCGTGGCGGAGTTGACCTGGGCCTGCGCCTGGTCGTTGCTCTGCTGCGCCTTGGCCTGGGCGTTGGCCAGCGCGTCGCCGCCCTGGGCCTGCGCCTGCTGCACCGCCAGGGTGTTGTTCGCCTCGGTGTCGGTGAGCGCGGTCTGGGCGCTCTGCAGCTGCGCCTGGGCGCTGCGCACCGCGGCCTGCGACTGGGAGAGGTTCTGCGCGGCTGGCCCTGCCTGGTCCAGCGAGAGCTTCGCCTGGGCGCTGGCGAGGGTGGCCTGCGCCTGGGTGACCGCGGCCTGCAGCGAGCTGGTGTCGAGGCTGGCCAGAACCTGGCCCGCCTTCACCGCCTGGCCCGGCTGTGCGTTCACCGTGGCGACCCGGCCTGGGCTGCCGAAGT
>JAXDLS010000219.1:0-4636 GCA_034666485.1 Chloroflexota bacterium | reverse complement strand
AGGTGGGCTCGATGATCGCCCTGGAGCCCGTCCTCCTCCTGGGCGACGCCGACGGCGCCGGCTCGGGCATCGACGCCGCCCAGGGCGCGCGTGTCGCCGCCGTGGTGGTGGGCCACCGTCTCGGACGCAAGCTGCGGGTGTACAAGTACAAGGCGAAGAAGCGCTACCGCCGCACCCACGGGCATCGCAGCCGCTACACCGAGCTGCGCGTGGAGGCCCTGCTCACCGCGGGCCAGCCGCTGCCCGGCCCGGCTGCCGCCGCCCCCACCCGCGCGGAGCCGCAGGCCACCGGCGGCGACGTCGCGGCCGGCGACACGGAGGACTGACCCGATGGCCCACAAGAAGGGTGGTGGCAGCTCGCGCAACGGCCGCGACAGCGCCGGCCGCCGCCTCGGGGTGAAGCGCAACGCCGGCCAGGTGGTGCTCGCCGGCACCATCATCGTGCGCCAGCGGGGCACCAGGATCCTCGCCGGCGACAACGTCGGCGTGGGACGCGACCACACCCTCTTCGCGCTGCGCTCCGGCACGGTGGCCTTCGACAGGACCCGGGGCGACCGCTCCCGGGTCAACGTGCTCGAGCTGCCGCTCCTGCGCGTCGGCAGCATGGACGCCGAGCCCGCTCAGGCCGCGGACTGAGCTGTTCCTCGACGAGGTCGTCCTCGAGGTCACGGCCGGGGACGGGGGACGCGGGTCGGTCAGCTTCCGCCGTGAGCGCTACCAGCCCAACGGCGGTCCCGACGGCGGTGACGGCGGCCGCGGCGGCGACATCGTGCTGGTCGCCGATCCCCAGGCCAGCACCCTCGGCGCCTTCCGCGACCGCCGCCGCTTCCGAGCCGAGAGCGGCCGGGCCGGCGCCGGGGCGCTGAAGGCGGGGCGCGCCGGCGCCGACCTCATCCTCGAGGTGCCGGTGGGCACGGTGGTGCGCGACCTCGACGAGGACCAAGTGCTCGCCGACCTCGCCGTCGCCGGAGAGCGGATGGTGGTGGCCCGCGCCGGCCGCGGCGGCCGCGGCAACGCCCGCTTCGCGACGTCGGTGCACCAGGCGCCGAGGATCGGCGAGCTGGGTGAGCCCGGCCAGCACCGCCGCATCGAGCTGGAGCTGAAGCTCATCGCCGACGTCGGGCTGGTGGGGCTGCCCAACGCCGGCAAGTCGACGCTGCTGGCGGCGCTCACCGCCGCCCGGCCGAAGATCGCCGCCTACCCCTTCACCACCCTCGAGCCCAACCTCGGCGTCGCCGAGCTCGAGGGCGGCCGCACGCTGGTCTTCGCCGACGTGCCCGGCCTCATCGAGGGCGCCCACCGCGGCGCCGGGCTGGGCATCGACTTCCTCCGCCACCTCGAGCGCACCCGGGTGCTGGTCCACGTGGTCGACGCCTCGGCGGGGGAGGAGGCGGCGCGGGAGGCGCTGGATGCGGTGCGCGCCGAGCTGCGCTCCTTCAGCGAGGTGCTGGCCGGCCGCGAGGGGCTGGTGGCGCTGAACAAGGTGGACGTGCCCGAGGGCAGGGCCGCCGCCGCCGTGCTCGCCGCCGGCGAGCCCGCGGCGCTGGCGATCTCGGCGGCCGGCCGCGAGGGGGTCGAGGAGCTGCTGGGACGGGTGTCCGGCCTCGTCGTCGAGGCTCGCAGGGTGGCCGCGGTCTCCGCTCCGCCGGGGTCGGCGAGCGGCGAGCACCGCGTCTATCGCCACCGTCCACGGCGTCTCGGCGATGTCGTCGTGGTCCGCGAGGACGACGCCTGGCGGGTGCAGGGCGAGGCCCTGGATCGCGAGGTGGCGATGACCGACCTCAACTCCGAGGAGGCGGTGACCCGCCTCCAGCGCCGGCTCAAGGTGGCCGGCGTGGACGCGGCGCTCGCCGCCGCGGGCTGCGTCGAGGGCGACACCGTGCGCATGGGCAGGGCCGAGTTCACCTACGCCGAGGAGCCCACCGAGTGAGCGAGCGCGGCCGGGTGGTGGTGCTCGGTGGCACCTTCGACCCCGTCCACCTCGGTCACCTCGCCGCCGCCGAGCAGGCCCGCGACCTCGCCGGCGCCGACGAGGTGTGGCTGATCCCGGCCAACACCCCGCCCCACCGGGGCGCCACCATCGCCAGCCCCGCCGACCGCCTCGACCTCCTGCGCGCCGCCGTGGCCGGGCGCGAGCGGATGCGGGTGCTCGACCACGAGCTGCGCCGCCCCGGGCCGTCCTACACCGCGGACACCCTCGCCGAGCTCACCGCCGAGCACCCCGGCACCGAGATCTGGTTCGCCCTCGGCACCGACGCCGCCCGGGACATCCCCACCTGGCATCGCCGCGACGAGGTGCTGGACAGCGCCCGCTTCCTGCTCCTGAACCGCGGCGGGGTGGGCGAGGTGGACGCCGCCGAGGCGGCCCGGCTGGGCTTCCGCCCGGACCGCACCCTGATCGTCCACATCGACTCGCCGCCGATCAGCGCCACCGAGGTGCGGCGCCGCGCCGCCGCCGGCCTCGGCACCGAGGGGCTGGTGCCCGGGCCGGTGGCGCGGCTGATCGACGAGCGCGGCCTCTACCGACCGGTCGCGGCCCCGGGGCCGCCGTGGGATAATCCGGCCGGATGACGCCGACCGAGCTAGCCGCCCTGATCTCCGCGGCCGCCACCGACCGGAAGGCGCGCGACGTGGTCACCATCGACCTCCGCGGCAAGACCACCATCGCCGATTTCTTCGTGATCTGCGAGGGTGACACCGACCGGCAGGTTCGTGCCGTCGCCGACAGCATCGAGGAGGCCTGCCGGGGGGTCGGGGTGCGCCCGCTCTCGACCGCCGGCCTCAAGGACGCCTCCTGGGCCTGCCTCGACTACGACGCCGTGGTGGCCCACATCTTCCTCCCCGGCGAGCGGGTCTTCTACGACCTCGAGGGCCTCTGGCAGGCCGTCCAGGCCACCCGCGAGGTCGGCTGATTCAGTCCAGCCCGGGGGGCACCTCGCCGGCCGGCTGGATGAGGATGCCGGCGGTGTGCTGGATGCCGATGGCGAGGGCGACCGCCGCCGCCGCGATCACCGCCACCAGCACCCCCTGCTCGAGCAGTCGCAGCCGGCGGCCGCCCACCGCCTCCGCCGGGGGGATCACCAGGCCGAGGAGCACCCCGGCGAGGAAGCCGCCCAGGTGGACCCAGTTGTTCACGTTCTGGACGAAGTTGAAGAGGCCGAGGAGGACCACGAAGACGCTGTAGCCGATGGCGTACTGGCGGATCGACGCGGCGATGCCGACGGGGACGTCCCTGCCCTGGACGCGGCCGAGCATCACCAGCAGCCCCATGAGCCCGAGGATGCCGCCGGAGGCGCCCAGCCCGGGCGCGGGGGAGGTGAGCCCGATGGTGGTGCAGGCGATCCAGAAGAGGTCGCCGAGGGCCGCGGTCAGCAGGAAGACGCCGATCAGCACCAGCCGTCCGAAGAGCTGCTCGACCAGGCCCCCGAGCAGGAAGAGGGCCATCGCGTTGCCCAGGATGTGGAGGATGTTGACGGGGTCGTGGAGGAAGTCGCTGGTGACCAGCCGCCACCAGTTGTCGAGGGTCGGGCCGCAGTCGGTGCTGACCTGCCCCGAGCAGACCGCGCCGAGGTCGATGGAGCTCACCCTGGCGCCGCCGTGATAGCTGCCGTACACCGCCTTCTCGATCAGGTAGAAGGCGACCATGATCCCGATCAGCCCGTAGGTGACCACCGGCCGGCTGACCATGGCGTGGCGGGTGGGGGCGGTGTAGCCGGCGGCGACGGCCTGCCGCTCGGCGAGGTCGACCGCGGCCAGGGTGGGAGCGGGCTGCCCCTGGCGCAGCGAGCGCACGTGGTGGCGCAGCTCGGAGGCGCCGGGGAGGCCGCGGACCAGGGGCAGGAGCACGTCGACGGTGCCCGCCTCCTCGATCGCCACGGCGCCCACGTGCACCGCTCCCGAGCCGCCCCCGCCCGCCGCCGGCCTGGGCACCGCGCCGAAGGCGACGAGCAGGATGTCGCAGCGCTCGGCGCCCTGGGCGGTCAGCCGGGCCTCGCCCCAGCGCAGCGCCGCCTGGCGGCGCTCCTCGAGGTCGCGGGCGGCGGCCGCGGGGTCGGCAGGGGGGCGGTAGAAGCCGACGTAGGCTGCCCGCCGGCCCGTCCAGGCCGCGGCGCCGAAGGGGTAGGCGCCGCCCAGCTCACCCAGCCGCGCATCGCGCGGATCGGTGAGGCGGAGGTGGTACCGGGTGACCAGCTCGAGGCCGATGGCGAGCGCCAGGGGCGGTGGCTCGGGCACCGGGCTCGCCGGGTCGGGCCCCGCGGTCTCGTGCACGCGGGCAGTGTATCCGCGGCCCGGTGACCCGGCGGAGGCCTACGGCGTGACCGGCGGCGGGATGACGGGAGGCGCCGGGCCGCCCTGCCGGCCGGTGATGCCGATGTACCGGCAGGGGTTCGACGGTTCGGGGGCGGGGCCGTAGTAGTAGCAGCCGCCGCCGGCGGGGACGTCGGGGTTGCCGCCGCCGTTGCCGGGGCTCGGCGGTGGACCGCTGGTGCCCGGCAGGAAGAAGATCGCGTCGTCGCCGGGACCGCTGGCGACCACGTCGTTGGGGCGCGGATACCAGTCCTTGGGCGCGCCGGCGAGCGCCTCGCTCATGTACGCGTGCCAGATCGGCGCGGCACCGGTGATGCCGGTCGAGCCC
>JAXDLS010000218.1:0-4132 GCA_034666485.1 Chloroflexota bacterium | reverse complement strand
TGTCGTCGGGCCAGCCGAAGATGGCGAAGGGCCAGAGCGCGCTCCTGAACCAGGTGTCGAGCACGTCCGGGTCGTCGGTGAGCTCGGTGCTGCCGCACCCGGGACAGGCGGTGGGGTGCTCGATCCAGGCGAAGCGGTGGCCGTCGGCGCAGGTCGACACGGGGATCGCGTGGCCCAGCCAGAGCTGGCGGCTGATGCACCAGTCGCGGATGTTGCGCATCCAGTCGAGGTAGACGGCCCCGAAGCGCCGGGGGTGGAAGCGCACCTCCCCGGCCTCGACGGCGGCGATGGCGGGCGCGGCGAGGGGGCCCATGGTCACCCACCACTGCTCGCTGATCAGCGGCTCGAGCACGCCCTTGCAGCGGTCGCAGTGGCCGACCGAGTGGACGTACTCCTCCTCCCCCACCACCGCACCGAGCTCGCGCAGCGCCGCGGTGACCTCCTCGCGAGCGCGGTTGACCGAGAGCCCGTGGAAGCGGGGCAGGTCGGGGACGTCCATGGTGCCGTCGAGGGCGATCACCCCGATCATCGGGAGGCCGTGGCGCTGGCCGATGTCGTAGTCGGTGGGGTCGTGAGCCGGGGTCACCTTGAGCGCGCCGGTGCCGAACTCCGGCTCGACCGCGGCGTCCTCGAAGATGGGGATGCGGCGGCCGGTGAGCGGCAGCACCACGGTGCGCCCCACCAGGCCGGCGTAGCGCGGGTCACCGGGCGACACCGCCACCCCGGTGTCGCCGAGCATGGTCTCGGGCCGCACCGTGGCGATGGTGATGTCACCACCGCCCTCGACCGGGTACCGGATGCGCACCAGGCTGTCGGTGTGCTCCTGCCACTCGACCTCCTCGTCGCTGATCGCGGAGCGGCAGCGCGGGCACCAGTTGACGATGCGGGGGCCACGGTAGATCAGCCCCGCGTCGTAGAGCTCCTTGAAGACGACACGGATGGCGCGAACGTAGGCGGGGTCGAGGGTGAAGCGCGCCCGCGACCAGTCGCAGGAGTAGCCGAGGCGGCGCATCTGCTCGAAGATGCGGCCCCCGTACTCCTCGTACCAGGCGTCGACGCGGGCCTGGAAGCGCTCGCGACCGAGCTCCTCCTTGGTCAGGCCCTCGGCGGCGAGCTGGCGCTCGATGACGTTCTGGGTTGCGATGGCGGCGTGGTCGGTGCCCGGGCACCACTCCACCTCGAAGCCGCGCATCCGGTGGTGGCGGGCGAGCACGTCCTGCACCGACGACGACGCGGTGTGCCCCATGTGGAGCGCCCCGGTGATGTTCGGCGGCGGCAGCGCGATGCTGAAGGAGGGCCGGTCGGTGGCGGCGTCGGCGATGCCGACCCCGAGCTCCTCCCAGCGCGCCCGCCAGCGCGGCTCGACGTCGGTGGGAGAGAACGACTTGTCCATGAGGGCTCCTGGGTGGGGCTCGGAGTATAGAGGGGGGCGTCTAGGCCGCCGGCACCGAGGCGCCGGTGCGGCGGTCTCTCCAGCTCGGCTGCAGCGGGGTGGTGGCGTAGACCAGCTCCGGCTGCGACCCGGGGCCCAGCAGCCGCGCGGCGCGGTCGCGGCTCACTCCCGGGAAGGCCGGGGGCGGCGCGGCGGCGAGGTCGTCGACGGTCGAGAAGTACGCCTGGTCACCGCAGGAGCGGAGGAAGACGGCGAGCCCGGCGATCGCACGGGGGGCACCGTCGGGCCCGGGGTTGGTGCCCAGCGGGAAGACGATCGCATCGTGCCGGGCGGGGTCGAGAGCGGTGATCTCCACCGGGGCGCCGAGCGAGGTGGCGGCGGCGAGGTCGGGGTGCAGCGCCGAGGCGGCCTCGAGGGCGGCGTCGCCGAGGCCGCGGAGCATGGTGGCGTCGTAGGGCTGGTCGAAGTCGCCGAGGGCGCGCAGCTGGGCGGGCAGGACGGGGATCGGCGGTGCCACCGGGCAGCCTCCCGCGGTCCGCGACCGGGCGGCGAGGACGGCGACGGCCAGCAGGCACGCGAGGAGCGCCGCGGCGAGCCCGGCGAGTCGGGGGTGGGACCGGATGTGGTGCATCATCGTGACTGGTACCCGCGGTGCGGGTGAGGTAGCGTGGGGCGGTAAGCGCCGAGACCGGCCCGGCGCGCACAGGGAGGAATGTGCGGGTGAGATCGGTGGCGGGACGCATGATCGCTGCGCTCGCCGCCTGCATGCTCGCCGGCTGTGGCCAGCACGGTCACGACCCCGGCCCGGCCGGCCCGGTGTCGCGGGCGGCCCAGGCGCCGCCGCCCCTGGTGGCGGTGCTCGACTCCCCCTTCGGATCGGTGCCGAACAGCCTGCGGCTGGTGGGGCTCGACGGCGTCGAGGCGGCCCGCCTGCCCCTCCCCGACGACGCCGAGGCGGTCGCCGTGAGCGGCCGCCGCGTGCTGGTGGCCGGTGCCGGGCGGTTGCTGGGGGCCACCGTCGGCGCCGCGGTCCCCACCGCGCTCGCACCGGTGGAGACACTTCCCGCCGACGGCCCCGATGCGCTGGTGCGCGGCCTGGTGATCAGCCCCGACGGCCGCAGCTGGCTCTTCGCCTCGGTGGTCCAGCACGGCGACGGCACCCTCACCTCGCGCATCCACCGCGGTGGCGCCGGCGAGCCCGACCGCGTGCTCCTCGAGCACACCGCCACCGGGCGCGCCCTGCAGCCGGTGGCCTGGACCGCCGGGGGCGCGGTGGTCGGCGACGAGCCGGTCGGGATCGGCGGCTACGTGCTCTTCCGCCGCACCTTCGGCCCCACCAGCCTGCTCGACGCCGGCAGCGGCGTCCTCCACCCGCTCACCGGGGAGGACTGCGCGTTCAGCGACCTGGCCGCCGACGGCTCGGTCGCCTGCATCGTCGACGGCCGCGAGGGTCCCAACGGCGGCGGCCCGGTGCGGCTCCGCATCCAGCCCCGCAGCGGCACCCCCGTCGAGGTGCGACTCCCCGCGGAGGATCAGCAGGCGGGCGCGGCCCTCTTCTCCCCCGACGGGGCCTGGGTGACCCTGGCCGGCTCACCGGCGACCGCGGCCGAGAACGAGCCGGTGACCGACCTCCTCGTCGACCGCCGCGACGGCAGCATCCACCCGCTCCCCGCCTCAGGGCTCATCCCCGTGGCCTGGCTGCCCGGCGATCGCATCCTCGCCGACCGGCCCTCGGGCATCGACGGCGGCGACCCGGGCACCTGGATCATCATCCCCACCGCCGGTGCGAGCCGGCTGAGCACCGCCCCGGTGGCGCTGGGGGTGCTGCTCCAGTAGGACGGGGAACGCCGGCGAGTCCCACGACTGGTTCGGCGGACTCGTCGAGCCGACCGACCGACTGACTGCCCGGGCTAGCCGAGGGCTAGCCCGGGGCTAGCCGGTGCTCTCCCGAAGCGGCTCCTCGGTGAGGAGAAGCGGCTCGAGGCCGTCGGTGATCGACTGCTCGGTGATGATGCAGCGCTTGATCTCGGGCCGGCTGGGGACGTCGAACATGCTGTGGAGGAGCACGTCCTCGATGATCGACTTGAGCCCGCGGGCGCCGGTGCCGCGCTCCAGCGCACGCTTGGCGATCGCCTTCAGCGCCCCCTCGTGGAAGACCAGCTCCACGTCGTCGAGCGCGAAGAACTTCTCGTACTGCTTGACGAACGCGTTCTTCGGCTCGGTGAGGATGCGGATGATGTCCTCCTCGTCGAGGTAGTCGAGCGCCACGGTGATGGGGAGGCGGCCGACGAACTCCGGGATGAGGCCGTACTTGAGGAGGTCCTGCGCCTGCAGCTCGCGCAGCAGCTTGGTGGAGTCCTTGGTGCGCGTCAGGCGCGGCTGGCTGCCGAAACCGATGGCGCGGCGGCCGGTGCGCTGCTCGATGATCTTCTCGAGACCGTCGAATGCGCCGCCACAGATGAAGAGGATGTTGGTGGTGTTGATCTGGATGAAGTCCTGGTGGGGATGCTTGCGGCCGCCCTGCGGGGGCACGTTGGCCACCGTCCCCTCGAGGATCTTCAGCAGCGCCTGCTGCACCCCCTCGCCCGAGACGTCGCGGGTGATGCTCGGGGTGTCGGACTTGCGCGCGATCTTGTCGATCTCGTCGATGTAGATGATCCCGCGCTCCGCCCGGCTGATGTCGAAGTCGGCCGCCTGGATCAGCCGCAGCAGGATGTTCTCGACGTCCTCACCGACGTA
>JAXDLS010000217.1:0-12170 GCA_034666485.1 Chloroflexota bacterium | reverse complement strand
ACCGGTACACGATCAGGCGGAGCGGCGCGGCGGGATCGACGACCACCACGTCACCGTCGTGCGACACCTCGCGAATGGCCGCCGCGGAGTGTCGCGCACCGCTGGGGCCCACCAGGGCACTGAGGTGGCCGAAGTGGTCGAGGCCGAGCTCGCAGAGGCGTCCCAGCGAACGCCCGTCCGGGGCACGCAGCGCGGCTCCGAAGAGCACCGCGACCTCCTCGACGCCCGCCGGGATGGACATCCCACCGTCCTCCCGGCTAGACGGCGACGAGGCCGTGCTGGACACGGAGGGCATCGAGGGAGTGGTCGACCACCCACATCCCCCGGTGCGCGTCCCATCGTTCGGGGAGGAGCGCCGCGGCCTCGGTCGCGGCGGCCACCCTGGCCCGGTACACCGGTGCGTGCCAGGCGCGGTCGAGCACCTCGTGGAAGCACGCGGTGCAGTCCTGCAGCGTGCCCGCACAGCGCACCTCACCGCTGTCGACGCGGCGCAGCCGGTAGGGAGGATGGATGGCCACAGCGCTCACCCCGTCTTCGTCAGCTCAGGCCCGAACCGCCTGAACGTCGATGTCGACCTCGATCCTCTTTCCCACGACCAGCCCGCCGGACTCCAGCGTCTGGTTCCAGGTGAGGCCGAACTCCTCACGATCCATGGTCGTCCTGGCACCCGCGATGAGCCGCTCGGCGCCGAAGGCGTCCACGACGGTACCGCCATAGGTGGCGTCGAGGGTCACCGGACGGGTGACACCATGCATCGTCAGCTCGCCGTTGATCAGCCACTGCTGGCCGCCGAGGTGCTTCACCGCGGTGCTCCGGTAGGTGATGACCGGGTACTTCCCGACGTCGAGGAAGTCGGCCGAGCGCAGGTGCATGTCGCGTTCCGGCGACCGGGTGTCCATGCTCGCAGCCACGATCTCGGCGGAGACCGTCGAGTTCTCGGGTGGGTCGGCAACGTCGATGCGGCCCGTGAACTGGGTGAAATGGCCGCGCACCTTCGCAGCCACGAGGTGACGGACGGAGAACTCGATGGTCGAGTGGACCGGGTCGATCACCCAGGTCCCCTGGGGTGGACGGACCGTCACCCCGCTCTGCTGAGTATCGAGCTGCGCCATGTCTGGTCTCCTGCCTTCTGGCCGCGTCAGCCCTGCTGCTGCTGACCCGCAGCGACCGGGGTCTCCTCGAGTCCCTGCGCCTCCGTCGCGGCGCCGCTGCCGTTGCCGCTCGGGGCGGACGCCGTGCTCCCGCTCTCGACCGGGGTCTCCTCCAGGCCCATCGCCGACGTGTCCTCGCCCGGCTGCACCTCGATCCGGCGCGGCTGCGGACGCTGTGCCAGCGGCACGATCACGGTGAGCACGCCGTTGTCGAAGGTGGCCCGCGCCTGCTCGCTGTTCACCTCGTTGCCGAGCAGGATCTGCCGGTACAGCCGGCCGACGAAGCGCTCCTGGCGCAGGAAGTTGCGGTCCTTCCTGTCGCGCTGCTCCTCGTGCCGCGCATCGATGGTGAGCACGCCCTGGTCGACGGTGACGTTCACCTCCTCCGGCTTGAAGCCGGGGACCGAGGCGCGGATGACGAGCGCGTCGTCGGTGCGCTCGATGTCGATGGGCAGAAACGCCTGCATCTCGGTGCCACTGCCGCCACGCCCCATGCGCGCCGGGGTGAGGCCCTCGGCCAGCTCGGTGAAGAGCCGGTCCATCTCCGAGTGCAGGTTCATCAGCTCCGATCCGGGATTCCAGCGGATCACGGCCATGGTGTCACCTCCAGAAGAACCGAAATGCGTGTGCCCTGTGCCTGTTCCTGTTCCTATGCCTCGACCACCTCGGCGTCGATGACCTCCTCCTCCTGCGGGGCACGCTCACCGGCGCGACGCCGCAGCACCAGCTCGCCGTTCTCGACGTCGACCACGATGGTGTCGCCCTCGCGGAAGCGTCCCTCGAGGATGCCCACCGCCACCGGGTCCTGGATGCGCCGCTGCAGCACCCGCTTGAGCGGCCGGGCGCCGTAGACGGGGTCGTACCCCTCCTCGGCGAGCAGGTCCATGGCCGCGTCGCTGACCTCCAGGTCCATGCTCCGTGCCGCCAGCCGCTGGAGCAGCGCGCGCAGCTGGATCTCGACGATGCGGCGGATCTGGGGACGCTCCAGCCGGTTGAAGATGATGATCTCGTCGACGCGGTTGAGGAACTCGGGGCGGAAGCGATCGCGGACCTCGGCGAGCACGCGCTCGCGCAGCTCCTGGTCGTCGGGACGGAAGCTCATCGCGGCGATGACCTCGGAGCCGACGTTGCTGGTCATGATCAGCAGCGTGTTGCGGAAGTCCACGGTGCGGCCCTGACCGTCGGTGAGGCGGCCGTCGTCGAGAACCTGCAGCAGCACGTTGAACACGTCGGGATGCGCCTTCTCGATCTCGTCGAGCAGGATCACCGAGTAGGGACGCCGGCGCACCGCCTCGGTGAGCTGCCCGCCCTCGTCGTAGCCGACGTATCCGGGCGGCGCGCCGATGAGCCGGGCCACGGAGTGCTTCTCCATGTACTCGCTCATGTCCACGCGGATCATCGCCCGCTCGTCGTCGAAGAGATACTCGGCGAGGGCGCGCGCCAGCTCGGTCTTGCCGACGCCGGTGGGGCCGAGGAACATGAAGGAGCCCATCGGCCGGTTGGGGTCGGCGAGCCCGGCGCGGGCGCGGCGGATGGCGCTCGCCACCGAGGCCACCGCGTGCTCCTGGCCGACCACCCGCTCGTGCAGCCGCTCCTCGATGTGGAGCAGCTTCTGCATCTCGCTCTCCAGCAGCTTGCTGAGGGGCACGCCGGTCCAGTTCGAGACCACCTCGGCGACGTCCTCCTCGTCGACCTCCTCCTTGAGCAGGGGGCGGTCGCCCTGGATCTCGCGCAGCCGCGCCTCCTCCGCCTCGAGGGCGCGCTGCAGCTCGGCGAGCTGCCCGTAACGGAGCTCGGCGGCGCGGGCGAAGTCGGCCATCACCTCGGCGCGCTCGGCCTCGTGGCGGAGCTGCTCGATCTGCCCCTTGATCGCGCCGATCGCCTCCAGGGCGGCCTTCTCCTGCTCCCAGCGCTCGCGCATCGCCGACGCCTCCTCCTGGAGGTCGGCGAGCTCGCGCTGCAGCGCCCTGAGCCGCTCTCTGGAGGCGGCGTCGGTCTCCTTCCGCAGCGCCTCGCGCTCGATCTCGAGCTGGCGGATCGAGCGCTCGAGCACGTCCAGCTCGGTGGGCAGGGAGTCGATCTCGATGCGCAGCTTCGAGGCGGCCTCGTCGATGAGGTCGATGGCCTTGTCGGGGAGGAATCGATCGGTGATGTAGCGGTGGCTCATCACCGCCGCGGCGACGATCGCCGAGTCGGTGATCCGCACCTTGTGGTGGACCTCGTAGCGCTCCTAGAGACCGCGCAGGATGCTGATGGTGTCCTCGACCGACGGCTCGTTGACCATCACCGGCTGGAACCGGCGCTCGAGCGCCGGGTCCTTCTCGATGTGCTTGCGGTACTCGTCGAGGGTGGTGGCGCCGATGCAGCGCAGCTCGCCGCGGGCGAGCGCGGGCTTGAGCATGTTGCCCGCGTCCATGGCGCCCTCGGCGGCGCCCGCGCCGACCACGGTGTGCAGCTCGTCGATGAAGAGGATGATCTCGCCGTTGCTCGAGGTGACCTCCTTGAGCACCGCCTTGAGACGGTCCTCGAACTCGCCGCGGTACTTGGTGCCGGCCACCATGGCGCCGAGGTCGAGGGCGATGACCC
The DNA here is from genome assembly GCA_034666485.1 of Chloroflexota bacterium. Classification (GTDB taxonomy): domain Bacteria; phylum Chloroflexota; class Dormibacteria; order Aeolococcales; family Aeolococcaceae; genus CF-96. Next base: position 8,433 of record JAXDLS010000217.1, on the reverse strand, counting down.
GCTTGTCCCTCAGCCCCTCGGGGACGTCGCCGTTGACGATGCGCTCGGCGAGGCCCTCGACGATGGCGGTCTTGCCGACGCCGGGCTCGCCGATGAGCACGGGGTTGTTCTTGGTGCGCCGGGAGAGCACCTGCATCACCCGCCGGATCTCCTGGTCGCGGCCGATGACCGGGTCGAGCTTGCCGGTGCGGGCCCGCTCGGTGAGGTCCTGCCCGTACTTGGCGAGAGCCTCGTACTTCGCCTCGGGGTTGGCGTCGGTGACCCGCTGGCCGCCGCGCACCGCCTCGAGCACCGCGTAGATGCGCTCGCGGGTGACCCCCGCCTGCTGGAGCATGCGCGCCGCCTCGCCCTGCTGCTGGCCGGCGAGGGCGAGCAGCAGGTGCTCGGTGGAGACGTACTCGTCCTTCAGGCGGTTCATCTCGTCGAACGCCGCCATCAGCACCGCGCGCAGCGACTGGCCGATGCCGGGCTCGCCGCCGCCGTACTGCTTGGGCCGCGCCTCGAGCGAGGCGCGCAGCCGCGCCGAGATGGTCTCCGGCTGCGCCTCCAGGCGGCGCAGCAGGGTGGGCACCAGACCCTCGGGCTGCTCCAGCAGCGCGAGCAGAAGGTGCTCCGGCTCGACCATGGCGTGCTGCAGGGTCTGCGCCGCCTGCTGGGCCGCCTGAAGGGCCTCCTGCGATCGCTCAGTGAACCGGTCGAGCCGCATGTCTGTCACCTCCTGTCCTGCCCGGCGTCTACCCGCCGTGACCGGCCGCGAAACCGGCCGCTGAGGAGTTTCGCGCGCCGGTCCCGCGGGTACTCCGACACCGGAGAGATCACATGGCGACGACGTACAAGGACTACTACTCCACCCTGGGGGTCGCGAAGACCGCGACCCCGAAGGAGATCAAGGCCGCCTACCGAAAGCTCGCCCGCAAGCACCACCCCGACGTCAATCCCGGGGACTCGGCGGCGGAGGCGCGGTTCAAGGAGATCAACGAGGCCAACGAGGTCCTCAGCGACCCGGAGAAGCGGACGAAGTACGACACCTACGGCGAGCGCTGGGAGGAGATCGACGCCTGGGAGAAGGCCGGACGCCCGGGAGCGCAGCCCGGTTCCAACCCCTTCGGACCGCGGGGCTCCGGACAGCCGGGCCGCGGCCAGGGCGAGCCGCAGTTCGAGTACCGCTCGATGTCGCAGGAGGACCTCGAGGACCTCTTCGGCGACAGCGAGCCGTTCTCCGACTTCTTCAACGGCATGTTCCGCGGACGCGGGGCCGCGGGTGCGGGCGCGCCCGGAGGCGCACGGGGAACCACCCGCACGCCCCGGCCGCGGCGCGGGTCCGACCTCGAGGCGGAGATCACCATCCCCCTCGAGGAGGCCTACGCGGGCACCACCCGCACGCTGGAGATCGCCGGCGAGACCGGCACCCGCCGGGTGCAGATCCGCATCCCCGCGGGCATCACCGACGGCGCCCGTGTGCGCGCCGCCGGTCAGGGTGGCGCGGGCGCGCAGGGCGGCGAGGCGGGTGACATCTTCGTGCGCGTGCACGTGCTCCCCCACCCCGTCTTCCGGCGCGAGGGCGACATCCTCCACACCCGCGTCGAGGTGCCGCTGGACGTCGCCCTGCTGGGCGGCGAGGTCGAGGTGCCCACGCTGAAGGGCACACGGGTCAAGCTGCGCATCCCCCCGGGCACCCAAAACGGTGCGAAGCTGCGGCTGAGGGGCCTGGGGATGCCGCACCTGAAGGGCGGCGGCAGTGGCGACCTCATCGCCGAGGTCGACGTGAGACTGCCGGTGCCGGTGCCACCGGAGGCGCGGGCTCTCGCCGAGGCGTTGCGGGAGAGCCGGGAGGGAAGCCATGCCGGCCGGTGACGGAGGGCGGCCGCGCGCAGTGCCACGCCGCGAGCTGCAGACCTACGCGGCCGCCGGGCTGCTCCTGCTCGGCGAGGGCGGGCCCAGCGAGGCCGACCTGCGCCGGGTGCGCCGGATCCGGCGGTTGCGGCGCGACCTCGGGCTCTCCTACGAGGCCATTGAGATCGTGCTGCGGCTGGTCGACCGGCTGGAGGCGGCGGAGCAGCGGCCCCGCAGCGAGCCGCGCCCCGCGGTGCGCATCACCGTCGTCGGGCGCTGAGCCGCCTGGCCCCCGTTCAGGAGGGCCGCCGGCTCACCCGCACCTGGGCGGGGCGCAGCACCCGGTCGTGCAGCCGGTAGCCGCGGCGCAGCTCGCCGGTGACGGTGTCGTCCTCGAGCTCCTCGTTCGGCTCGGTCAGGACGGCCTCGTGGTGGGCGGGGTCGAAGCGCTGCCCGACCGCGTCGACGGCGCGCACCCCGTGGGCGGCGAGGACCTCCTCGAACTGGCGGATCACCTGCCGCAGCCCCTCGGTGAGCGGGTCCTCCTCGGACGCCGCCTCCAGGGCACGCTGCAGGTTGTCGAGGACGGGGAGCAGGCTGCGGCTCAGCGGCTCGCCGCCGAAGCGCATCAGCTCGGCGCGCTCCCGCTCCGCACGCCGCCTCACGTTCTGCAGGTCGGCGGAGAGCCGGGTGTAGCGGCCCTCCCAGTCCTCGCCGCGCTGCGCGCCGTCGTCGGCCTCGGGCGGCGGCTCGACGGCCGCGACCGGCGGCTCGTGCGGATGCGTTGCCATGCGTCACCTCCGGGAAAGGGACGGGCGGCGGGGAGGGGTCCCGCCGCCCTGGAGAGGGAGGGGTACTGAGGAGTCGAGGTGTGCGCTCACACCTCCTTGAACTCGGCGTCGACGACGTCGTCGGCCGAGCCGGCGCCCTGGCCGGCGCCGGGGCTGGCCGAGCCGTTGCCCGACCCGCCGCCGCCGGGGGGCGCGCCCGCGTACACCGCCTCGCCGATCCGCGACATGCTCGCCTGGAGCTCCTCCGCGGCACGGCGCATGGCGTTGGCGTCGTTGCTGTTGAGCGCGTCGCGCACCGCCTGCACCTTGCGCTCGATGTCGGAGCGCACCTCGGCGGGCACCCGGTCTCCGGCGTCGGTGAGCGCCTTCTCCGCCTGGTAGGCGAGCTGGTCGGCGAGGTTCCGCGCCTCCGCCATCTCGGCGCGCCGCCGGTCCTCGGCGGCGTTGGCGGCCGCCTCCTTCACCATGCGGTCGACCTCGCCCTTGTCGAGGGTGGTCGAGCCGGTGATGGTGACCCGGTTCTCCTTGCCGGTGCCGCGATCCTTGGCGCTCACGTTGAGGATGCCGTTGGCGTCGATGTCGAAGGTGACGTCGATCTGCGGCGTGCCCCGGGGAGCCGGCGGGATGCCGTCGAGCCGGAAGGTGCCGAGGGTGCGGTTGTCGCGCGCCATCGGCCGCTCGCCCTGGAGGACGACGACCTCGACGCTGGGCTGACTGTCGGCCGCGGTCGAGAAGACCTGCGACTTCGACGTGGGGATGGTGGTGTTGCGCTCGATCAGCCGGGTGTTCACCTCGCCCTCGGTCATGAGGCCGAGGCTCAGGGGGGTGACGTCGAGGAGCAGCACGTCCTTCACCTCACCGGTGAGCACGCCCGCCTGGATGGCGGCGCCGATGGCCACCACCTCGTCGGGGTTCACGCCCCGGTGCGGCTCCTTGCCGGTCAGCTCCTTGACCAGGTTCTGGATCACCGGCATCCGGGTGGCGCCGCCGACGAGGATGACCTCGTCGAGGTCCTTCGCGGTGAGACCCGCGTCCTTGAGGGCGTCCTGGAACGGCTTCCGGGTGCGCTCGGTGAGGTCCTCGGTGAGCTGCTCGAACTTGGAGCGGGTCAGCGTGTACTGGAGGTGCTTGGGACCGTTGGCGTCGGCGGTGATGAAGGGGAGGTTGATCTCCGTCTCCATCCGCTGCGACAGCTCGACCTTCGCCTTCTCGGCGGCCTCGGTGAGCCGCTGCAGCGCCTGCCGGTCCTGGCGCAGGTCGATGCCGTTGTCCTTCTTGAACTGGTCGGCGAGCCAGTCGACAATGCGGCGGTCGTAGTCGTCGCCGCCGAGGTGGGTGTCGCCGTTGGTGGCCTTCACCTCGACCACGCCCTCGCCGACCTCGAGCACGGAGACGTCGAAGGTGCCGCCGCCGAGGTCCCAGACGAGGATCCTCTCGTTCTCCTTCTTGTCCAGGCCGTAGGCGAGCGCGGCCGCGGTGGGCTCGTTGATGATCCGCACCACGTTGAGCCCGGCGATCTGGCCGGCGTTCTTGGTGGCCTGGCGCTGGGCGTCGTTGAAGTACGCGGGCACGGTGATCACCGCGTCGGTGACCTTCTCGCCCAGGTAGGCCTCGGCGTCGACCTTGAGCTTCTGCAGGATCATCGCCGAGATCTGCTCGGGGGTGTAGCGCTGGCCCATCACCTCGATCTCGACGCGCCCGTCCTTGCCGGGGACCACCTTGTACGAGACCTGCCTGATCTCGTTCGCCACCTCGGAGTACAGGCGGCCCATGAATCGCTTGATCGAGTAGATGGTGTTCTCGGGGTTGACGGCCGCCTGGCGGCGCGCCAGCTGGCCCACCAGCCGCTCACCGGTGCGGGTGAAGGCGACCACCGAGGGAGTGGTCCGACCGCCCTCGGCGTTGGGGATGACGGTGGGCTCGCCGCCCTCCATCACCGCGATCACGCTGTTGGTGGTCCCCAGGTCGATGCCGACGGTCTTGGCCATGTCAGTCAGTCCTCCTCTCTCCCGCCAGGTCGCCTGCGGGAGTGTTCTGTGGCGCTCCGCTCACCACCACGTCACGCCCGGCCGCACCCCTCGGGGCGGCCGACACCAGCTCGCGCAGCCGGGCGAGGCTGATCGACTCCTGCTGCTCCAGCTCCGCAACCACCCGCATCAGCGCGTCACGGCTGACGCCGAGCAGCTCTGTGGCGGTCTGGTCGGCGGCGGCGATCAGCCGCTCCACCTCGCGATCGACGGCGGTGGCGAGGTGCGGGCTCTCGCCCAGGCCGCCGAGCAGGGGCGCCGGGCTGTCCTGGTCGCGGGCGTGCACCGAGACCGGGGGCAGGTTCTCGCCCATGCCCCAGCGCTCCACCATGCGCCGCGCCAGCTTCGTCGCCTGGGCGAGGTCGTCCTCCGCGCCGGAGCTGATGTCGCCGAGGGCGACGCGCTCGCCGCTCCGGCCGCCCAGGCCCACGGCGAGCCGGGTGGTGAGATACCCGCGGGTGAGGTTGACGCGGTCGTCGGAGGCGAACTGGGTGACCCCCAGGGCGCGCCCGTGGGGGACGATCGAGACCTGCTCGGGAGGGTCGGCGTTGGGGCTCAGCAGCGCCACCAGGGCGTGGCCGGCCTCGTGCACCGCCACCCGGCGGCGGTCCTGGTCGCTGAGGGTGAGGCGGCGGCGCGCGCCCAGCAGCACCCGCTCCTGGGCCTCGCGGAAGTCCGCCTCGGTGACCACGCTCCGCCCCGCCCGGGCCGCGGCCAGCGCCGCCTCGTTCACCAGGTTCGCGAGGTCGGCGCCGCTGAACCCCGGGGTGCGGCGCGCCCAGGCGTCGAGGTCGACGTCGGCGGCGAGCGGCACGTCGCGGGTGTGGATGGCCAGGATGCCGCGCCGCCCGTTGCGGTCGGGGAGGCCGATGGTCACCTGGCGGTCGAAGCGTCCCGGCCGCAGCAGCGCGGGGTCGAGGATATCCGGCCGGTTGGTGGCGGCCAGCACCACGATGCCGTCGCTGCGGTCGAAGCCGTCCATCTCGACGAGCAGCTGGTTCAGGGTCTGCTCGCGCTCGTCGTTGCCGATGGTGACGCTGCCGGCGCGGCGGGCGCCGATGGAGTCGATCTCGTCGATGAAGATGATCGCCGGCTGCATCCTCTTGGCGCGCTCGAAGAGGTCGCGCACCCGTGAGGCGCCGACCCCCACGAACATCTCGACGAACTCCGATGCGGCCAGCGCGAAGAAGGGCACCTTCGCCTCGCCGGCCACGGCCCGGGCCAGCAGCGTCTTGCCGGTGCCCGACGGTCCGGCGAGGAGCACGCCGTGGGGGATCCGCGCGCCGATCCGCCGGTAGCGGTCCGGGTCGCGCAGGTAGTCGACGATCTCGGCGAGCTCGTCCCTGGCCTCGTCGACCCCGGCGACGTCACGGAAGGTGGTGGTCGGGCGCTCCGCGGTGTACACGCGGGCGCGGCTCTGTCCCACCCCCATCGCCATGCGGTGGCCGGTCGCCGCCTGGTAGAGGATCCAGCCCAGCAGCGCCAGGGTGGCGACCCCGCTGATCCAGTTGAGGAAGCCGTAGACGGCCTGTCCCGGCGCCGGGGTGGCGGCGATCTCCACCTGCTTCTGCAGCAGCAGCGGCAGCAGCTCGCTGTCCGTGACCGGGGGCAGCTGGGTCTGCACGTGGCTGTAGGCGGGCGCGCCCTTGGCGTCGGGCCAGCGGATCTCGTGGCGCAGCGTGGCGTCCAGGGTGTCGCCGTGGAAGACGACGCTCTGCACCTGGCCGTCGACCAGCTGGGTGCGGAAGACGCTGTAGGGGACGGTCGCGACGCTGGGCGGCTGCTGGACCAGGAAGAGCAGCACGTTCCACACCATGAAGCCGATGAGGAGGCCGACCCAGGAGCGCAGCCGGACCTGGCGGCGGTCGCCCTCGGGAGGGGCGCTGCCGCCCCTGGGGCTCATGCCGCCGCCTCCCCACCGGCGGCCTGCCGGCGGGCCCGGCGCCGCGCCTGGAGCCAGACCATCAGCGCCTCGCCGTAGCGCTGCACCGGGGCCCCGGCGATCACCGCGGCGAGCACCGCGCGCACCAGCGCGTCCGCGGCCCGCACCAGAGGGTACTGGTCGAGCCGGGGATCCTCTGCACGGTGCCGTGTCACGCGCTCTCCTCCATCTGGGACGGCCCTCTACCCGCGCCGGCCCCGGTGTGAACCGGGTTCGCGGGTTCGCCTACTCGTCGTTCCGTGCGAGCTCGCGCCGCCAGGGCGCCAGTGCGTCGAAGGTGCGGTCCTGCAGCGACCACAGCAGGTCCATCAGGTGGTCGATCCGGCGGGGCACCGCCGGCACCGGAGCGGGCGGCCTGGCGGGGTCGCCGGTGGCGCACTCGAGCACCGGCAGGGCCTCGACGAAGACCTCGCGGGCATGGGCGGCGAGCTCGTCGTTCACCTCGTGCAGCTGCCGTAGGTGGGCCTCCTCGCAGGCGCGGATGGCCTCATCGAGGCGATCCACCACCGAGCGGAGCTGCCGGCGCGGCTCCAGCCGCCCCCAGCCTGTCTGCACCCGGGCCTCGAGGTCGATGGTGGCCTGCCGGAGCCGCCCCTCTGCAGCTCTCTCGAATGGCGGGCAGGCTTCCGCCACACGGCTGGTGCTCCACATCGGGGCGGCCCTCCGCGCCTAGGTGTGGAAGCGACGGTGGATCTGGTGCAGCCGCCAGGCCTGGGCGATCTCCGTGAAGGCCAGGATCAGCGCCCAGACAGCGACCAGGGCGGCGAGGAAGACCAGGGTGATGCCCGGGTAGGCGAGGGCGATGACCCCGAAGATCAGCGCCGCCACACCCCGAATCAGGTGCAGCCACCAGTAGCGCGACGCCTCGGCGACGATGCCGATGACCGGATCGGACAGCATGGGGAGTCCTCCAGGAGCCAGACGGTGGCACGCTCCGCGGCGCTGTCCGCCGCGGCGGCCCTGGTCCGCTGCTACCCGCCCGCCGCGTCCCGCGAAACCGAGCCGCCGGGAGGCCGCCGCACCGTCCCGGCTCCATGTGAACCCGGTTCACCCGCGGCTACCCTGCGCAGATGGGAGACGGAGACGAGGAGCGCGAGACGCTGCACCGGATCATCCGGCCGCTTCGGGTCAGGCCGGGCAGGAAGGTGTGGGTGCCGGACGACTTCGACCCTCGCGACACCGGCGGCCTCTCCGGCAGGGAGGAGGCGGAGCCCCACCTGCAGCAGGGTCTCGAGCTGCTCGCCCGGTACCAGGACCGGCTCTCGGCGCAGGCCACCCACGGGGTCCTGCTCGTCCTCCAGGCGCTCGACGCCGCCGGGAAGGACGGCACCATCAGGCACGTCATGAGCGGGCTCAACCCCAGCTTCGTGCGGGTGAGCAGCTTCAAGGTGCCGTCCACCGAGGAGCTCATGCACACCTTCCTGTGGCGCTACTCCAACCGCCTCCCCGACCGCGGCTGCATCGGCATCTTCAACCGCTCGCACTACGAGGAGGTGCTGGTGGTGCGGGTGCACCCCGAGCTCCTGCAGCGGCAGCGGCTGCCCGTGGACCTCATGGGCCCGGACATCTGGGAGCGCCGCTTCCGCGAGATCAACGACTGGGAGCGCCACCTGACCGACAACGGCATCCGGCTGGTCAAGGTCTTCCTCGACATCTCCAGGGAGGAGCAGCGGCGGCGCTTCCTCGAGCGGATCGACGACCCGCGCAAGAACTGGAAGTTCTCGGCCGCCGACGTGCGCGAGCGGCGGTGGTGGGACGACTACATGCGCGCCTACTCGGACGCGCTCAGCCACACCAGCACCCGCTGGGCGCCCTGGCACGTCGTGCCCGCCGACCACAA